>JADLHH010000067.1 GCA_020848855.1 Anaerolineae bacterium
CGTCGCCCTTGATCGCCCGGTAGCCCTTCTTCGGCTCGAAGAACAGTACCGGGTTCGGGTCGCGGACGGCGCTCTTGAGCAGCCCTTTGGCGTCGTAGGGCGTCGATGGGACGACGACTTTCAAGCCGGGGACGTGGGTGAAGAAGGCTTCGACGCTCTGGCTGTGGTACAGCCCGCCGGAAATCCCGCCGCCGTAGGGCGAGCGAATCACCAGCGGCACGCGCCATTCGCCGTCCGAGCGGTAGTAAGTCTTGGCGGCTTCGTTGACGATCTGGTTGAAAGCGGGGTGGATGAAGTCGGCGAACTGGATTTCGCAGATCGGGCGCAAATCTGCCAGCGCCGCGCCGATGCCGACTGCGACAATCGACAGTTCTGCCAGCGGCGAATCGACGACGCGCGCGCCGCCGTACTTCTCGTACAAGCCCTGCGTCGCCCGGAACACACCGCCGCGCACGCCCACGTCCTCGCCGGTGATGAACACGCGCGGGTCGCGGGCGAGTTCTTCGTCCAGCGCCAGCCGCACCGCATCGATCAGAGTCATTTGGGTCATGACGATGCCTCCTCCGGCGGCGCGTACACCGCGCCAAGCGCGTCTTCCGGTTCCGGGCTGCGCGCGGCTTCGGCGTTTGCCTGTGCGCGATCCACTTCGGCACGAGCGCGCGTCTCGTAATCTTCGAGGATTTCCGGCGTCAGGACGCCTTCGGCTTCAAGGTACTGCCGGAAGCGGTTGATCGGTCCCTTGCGCTTCCATTCCTCGACTTCTTCGCGTGTTCGGTAGCTGCGGTCGTCGTCGTCCGACGAGTGCGGGACGATGCGGTAGGTCTTGGCTTCGACCAGTGTTGCGCCGCCGCCGTTGTAGGCGCGCTCGGCTGCCTCGCGCATTACGTTGTAGACCGCCAGCACGTCGTTGCCGTCGACCACGACTCCGGTGACGCCGTAAGCTGCTGCTCGGTCGGCAACGTTGGCGACCGCCATCTCGGCATCGACCGGTACGGAAATCGCATACAGGTTGTTTTGCACCAGGCAGATGAACGGCAGCTTATGCACACCCGCCCAGTTCATGCCCTCGTGCCACTCGCCCTGGCTGGTCGAGCCTTCGCCCAGGCAGGTGAGGGCGAGGCGCGGCTGCGATTCGTCGTTCGGATCGACCAGCCCCGCCTGCTGGCGGTACTTGATGGCGAATGCCATCCCGGCGGCTTCCGGCACCTGGGTCGCCACCACCGACGAACCGCTGACGATGTTGAGCGCCTTCGAGCTGAAATGGCTGGGCATCTGCCGTCCGCCGCTGGTCGGGTCGTCTTTCTTGCCGAACAGGCTGAGCATGAACGCCGCCGGCGTAATGCCGATAGCCAGCGACAGCGCCAGGTCGCGGTAGTACGGGCACACGTAGTCCACGCCCCGGTTGATGGCGAACGCCGCGCCGACCTGAGCGCCCTCGTGTCCCATCGCGCTGATGTGAAACGCGATCTTACCCTGCCGGTGCAGCGCCCAGGCGCGTTCATCGAGTCGGCGGCTGAGCAGCATCGTCCAGAAGATTTCCAGCAGTTCCTGCTCGCTCAGATGCGATGATGCTCGTTCGACTGCATGGGCGGTCATCGGGTCTCCCTTGTTAGCTTGCTCTCTGCGGTTGTAATCTGACTAGACACTTCCAATTATAGCATTTGTCTAATTGAGGCTGCGTGGTTGTTGGGTAAAGCGCCTAATGGGCTGCTGTCGCTGCCCGCTTCCGTAGAAGACGGTGAATTCGTACAGAGATGGCGCGAGCCGGCGCAAACCCGCACAAATTGATGGAAGAATTGTGAGTATATTATGGAAACGAAATTCCTTAATTCATGCAGCGCCAGTTCTTATGGACAATAACAGGTAAAGTTTAAGAGAATTTCGCCATGACCATCCCAACAAATCAGGATTTCGCAACCGAAGTACGGTTTGATCGTCTCAGGCTCCTGTGGCGTGTGACCCTGGTCGCCTCGGCGCTCGTGGGCTGGATTCTTCTGAACGTTTCGATGCTCCAGCGCGCCAATGTCACCCTGATGATCGTCCCGCTCGTCCTGTTCGTGCTGGCGGCGGTGCTCGCGCGCACGCTGCTGAATCGCGACGCATACCTGACCGGGGCGCGGGTCTACGTTTTGCTGGCGATAGTGGCGCTCGGCGCGACCCTGCTGGTCGGCAGCGAGGGCGTCGTTTCGGTGATGCCGTTCGCGTTCCCGGTGCTGATCTTCATCGTCGGTCTGCTGCTCCAGCCGAGCGCGACGCTGGTTACGGCGGTGCTCGGCTCGCTGCTGATCTACTTCGTCGCCCCGCTCAATCCGAATGCGCCGGAGCTGCTGCCGGTCATCCAGCTTGCGGCGATCATTCTGACGCTGGTCGGCGCGTTCGTGGCGGCGCAGGTCGCTGGCGACCTGTATCAGATCGCCGAATGGGCGCTTGAAAACTACCAGCGCGAGCGCCGCGTCGCCGGAGAATTGTTCGAAAGCCGTGAAGCGCTGGAACAGAGCCTTGCCCGCAGCACGGCGTTGAGCGAGCGCTTGCAGGAGACGAATGTCGAGCTGGATCAGGCGCGCGCTGCCGCCGAAGAAGCCAAGCATTTTCGCGGTCAGTTCCTCGCCAACATGAGCCACGAGCTGCGCACGCCGCTCAACGCGATCATTGGCTTCAGCGAGACGATGCTCCGTTTCCCGGCGATGTACGAGGGCGTCCGCCTGCCCAACGCTTACGAAGCCGACTTGCAGCAGATTTACACCAGCGGTCGCCAGCTTCTGACGCTGATCAACGACATCCTCGACCTGGCGAAAGTCGATGCTGGCAAGCTGGAAATGCGCATGGAGCGCGTCGATTTGCGCCCGCTGCTGACGAATGTCGTCGCGACGGCGAGCGGGTTGGTCGGCAGCAAGCCGGTTCGGCTGGAAACCGACATCCCCGAATACCTGCCGTTCGTCTGGGCGGACGAAGCGCGCGTGCGTCAGGTGCTGCTGAACCTGTACAGCAACGCTGCCAAGTTTACCGAAAAGGGCTTTATTCGCCTGGAAGCGCGCCAGTACAACGACGGCGTGCTGATCAGCCTGACCGACACAGGCATCGGCATTTCGAAAGCCAACCTCGAATTGATCTTCGAGGAGTTCAAGCAGGCGGAAACCGGCGCGCGCGACCCCCGCGCGGGGGCGGGGCTGGGACTGGCAATCTCGCGCCAGTTGATGACGCTGATGGGCGGGCGCATCTGGGTGGAAAGCGAATTGGGCAGGGGCAGCACCTTCCACTTCACGTTCCAGCCGGATCAGGCGATGACTGTGCCTGAACCCGCGATGGCGCAAGCAAGCTGAGCGCCGTGCCGATACAATGGTCGCAGCGGTCGCAGCAAACGATCTTTTAGGAGGGGGAGGAATTCGCGTCCCACGAACCGTATGATGAAGATTATGTATGTCGAAGACAACCAAGCCAATATTTCGCTGCTCCGGCGCATCGCCCGCATGGGCGGGCACGAAGTAGTCAACTACACCAACGGCGAGCACGCCTTGACCAATTTCGAGCAGGATGATCCCGATCTGGTGCTGATGGATTTGCAGCTTGAGGGGCGCATCAGCGGGCTGGATGTCGTCAAGCAGTTACGCGAGCGCGGCATCAGGACGCCGATTATCGCCGTCACCGCCTACGCGATGGTGGGCGACCGCGAGCGCTGCATCAGCGCTGGCTGCGACTCGTATCTCTCCAAGCCGCTGCCGGTGGCCGAGCTGGTGGAGCTCGTGCAGAACTACGAGCACAAGCTCGATGTGGGCGGCGCGGCAGCCGAACCCGCCGCAGCCCCAAAGGTAGAATCCTCGGCGCAGCCGCCGGTGCAGCCGCCAGCTCCCGTCGTCGAGGCGCAGCCGTTAACGCCTGACACCGCGCCGGAAGCTGCGTCGGAATCCGCACCCGTCGCTGTGCCCGCCGCAGCCGAAACTGTTGCAGCCGAATCCCCGAAAGCCGAAGCGGTTACAGCCGAATCGTCCGAAACGGCGAGCGTGCCTGCCGCTGAAGCGAAGTCTGAACCCACCGCCCAGGCGACTCCTGAGCCGGTCGTCAAAGAAGAAGTCAAAGAATCCGGTCAGGCGTAATCATTTTCAGGCAAAACACAGGGCGGCGATCCCAACGTTGGGGTCGCCGCCTTTTGATTCATGCTCGCCAATAGAAAAACCCCTTTGCGTCTTGCTTTCGCTTTCTCGCATTGGGGTTTTTCTAACCTACATCTCTGTAGGATTTGATTATCAGGATAGTGTGTGTAGATGAGACGGGCATTTGAGCGAGCTTAATGTCAAATGAGATATTTCTGCGCTGCTATGCCGTCTGGTTTTAAGACAGAATCTTCAGCAGCCCCGGCTGGATGCTGAAGGTCAGGTCGCCGGCGCTGACCGGCTCGCCGTCCAGTTCCAGACCCAGCGCTCCCTGCGGGCTGCGGATGCGGACTTCGGCGGCGCGCCCCGCTCGTACCGCCGGGTGCGTCAGGTGTGTCCCGCTGTACACCCGCTGGAGCGCTGCCAGAATCGTCACCCGCGACACGCCTTCCACCAGCACCACGTCGAACAAGCCGTCGCGCTGCTCGGCGTTCGGGGCGATTTTCATGCCATGCCCGAAGGTCGTGCCGTTGGCGATGGCGACGATGTAGGCGCGTCCAACGTACCACTCGCTGCCGTCGAGCGTGATCGTCATCGTCTGCGGCTGATGCGTGATCAGCGTCCTGACCGTCGTGGTGAGGAATGACCACGGGTGGCGGTTGGGCGTGCGGTTCACCTGCACGGCGATGTCGCCGCTGATGCCCGCGCTGGCGATATTCAGGAAATACTCGTGCCCGCGCGCGTGGGTCAGCTTGCCGATGTCGGTCGGCTGCGGCTGCGCGTGAGCGATCCACGCCGCCGCCGCTTTCAGGTCGTTGAACGGGACGCCCTGACCGCGTGCCCAGTCCTGCCCGGTGCCGATGGGCAGATTGCCGTAGATCATCGGCTCGTCCGCAGGATGGCGCGCATTCAGTTCGACCAGCGCGTTGATCAGCGCGTGATTCGTGCCGTCGCCGCCGATGGAGATGACGCGCCGCACGCCAATCGCCTGTGCTTTGTCGAGGTGCTGCGCGACTTCATGTGGCTGGTCGGTGACGGCGACGATCAGTTCGCCCAGGTATTCCCACAGCAGCGGCTCGACTTCGCGCCACAGGCGACCTGCTCGCCCAGCTCCGGCGTGTGGATTCAGAATGATCAGGGTTTTGGGCATCAGCGTTTATTCCGCAGCGGGCGGCTCGTGCGCCCGGCGGCGCACATAATCCAAGTATGACTCTTAAAACACACTGGAAGCGATTAGGTTTCTGAGGGCTTGATATGCGCGAGCGCGTCGAACATCTCGTGGAAGCTGAACGGCTTGACCAGGAAGAAATCGGCGCCGGCGTCGAGCGCCGCCTGCCGCAGTTTTTCCGTGCCGCTCATAGCGATAAACACGATCTCAGACCACAGCGGGTTCTGGCGAATCTTGCCGAGGAAATCCAGTCCGCTCATGTGCGGCAGCGTGATGTCGCACATGATTCCGGCAGGAATGAACCCGCCGTCCAGCAGCGACAGCGCTTCTTCCGCGTCGTAGGCTACCGTCACCTGATACCCGTCAATCTCAACCGCTTCGCGGATGACTTTACGCAGGTCGTTGTCGTCTTCGATGAGCAATAAATCGCGCATAAATGAACCTATGGGCGAACCTGTCCCGTGCCAATAACAACCCACTTGTACGTCGTCAGTTCTTCGAGCGCCATTGGTCCGCGCGCGTGCAGTTTCTGCGTGCTGACGGCGATTTCCGCGCCCAAGCCCAGCGCGCCGCCGTCGTTGAAGCGCGTGCTGGCGTTGACGAACACTGCCGCCGAATCGACCGCTTCCACGAAGCGCTCGGCGTGGGCGCTTGTCTCGGTCATGATTGCGTCCGAATGCTGGGTGCTGTGCAGCCGGATGTGCTCCATCGCCTCGTCCAGGCTGTCGACCACCTTCAAGCCGAGGATCAGCGCCATCCATTCGGTGTCGAAATCATCTGCTCCGGCGGGCTGCACGCCCGGCTTGCCATCGACAACCGCCAGCGCGCGCGGCTCGGCGCGGAAGGTGACTCCCGCCGCGCCCAGATGATCGACTACGCGCGGCAGAAATTCCGCTGCGACGCTTTCATGAACCAGCAGCGTGTCCAGCGAATTGCACACCGACGGGCGCTGCGTTTTGGCGTTGAAGACGACGGCGAGCGAATCGTCCAGCTTGGCGGTGTCGTCCACGAATACGTGGCAGATGCCCAGACCGCCGGTAATGACTGGGATCGTGCTGTTTTCGCGGCAGTGCTGGTGCAGCGCCGCGCCGCCGCGCGGGATGATCATGTCGATATACTGGTGCAGCTTGAGCATTTCATCGACGTAGCGGCGCTCGGTGCTTTCGATGTACTGGATCGCGTCGGCGGGGATTGTCTCGTCGAAGCCGCCGTCGTGCAATGCCTGACGGATGACGTTGACCAGCGCCAGGTTGCTGCGCAGAATTTCCTTGCCCCCGCGCATGATCACGGCGTTGCCGCTTTTGAGTGAGAGCGATACCACATCGACGGTGACGTTAGGGCGGGCTTCGTAGATCACGCCCAGCACGCCGAGCGGCGTCCGGCGGCGGCACACCTGCAGCCCGTTATCCAGCGTCCGCGCGTCGAATGTCTTGCCGACCGGGTCGGGCAGGGTGGCGACCTTGCGCACGTCGTCGGCGATGCCCGGCAGCCGCTCTTGCAGACTCATGCGGTCGAGCAGGGCGTCGCTGAGACCATTTTTCTGCCCGTCTTCGAGGTCGAGGCAGTTGGCGGCGAGGATCGGCTCGGCGCTGGCGTCCAACACGTCGGCAATCGCCAGCAGCGCGGCGTTCTTCTGTTCGGTGCTGGCGCGCGCCAGCGCATAAGATGCCTCTTTAGCGCGTCGTCCCAGTTCGCCTGTATCCATCATCCCAGCCCCGATCAGTTGCTCTTTTGGTCTTTAGCTGACAGCTAATCGCTGATAGCCAAATGCTTATTTCAGCAACACCATATTGTTACGATGGATTACCGCATCACCGTAACTATACCCTAGAATTTCCGAGATTTGTGTAGATTTCACTCCACACAATTTTCTAACCGCGCTGCTGTCATAGCTGGTCAGCCCGTGCGCGATGATTTTTCCGTCCGGCGCAATCACGGACAGCGTTTCGCCCCGGCTGAATTCGTCCAGCACGGCGGTGACGCCCACCGGCAGCAGACTCGCCCCGCCGGTCATCAATTTGCGCGCTGCCCCGGCATCCACCGTGAGCGCGCCGTGCGGCTTTTCCACCAGCAGCCAGCGCTTGCGGCTTTCCAGCGGCGTCGGCGCGGCGGCGAAATGCGTCCCGACTGTTTCATCCTGCAGGATGCGCGCCAGCACGTCCGGTTCCCTGCCGCTGGCGATGCGCGTCGGCACGCCCCCCCGGCTGGCAAGCTGCGCCGCCTGAATCTTGGTCACCATGCCGCCGGTTCCTAAGCCCGTGCCCGCGCCGCCCGCCAGCGCCCACGTCGTCTCGTCGATATGCTCGACTCGCTCGATCAGGCGGGCGTCCTTATGCTGGCGCGGGTCGGCGGTGAACAAGCCCGGCTGATCGGTCAATAGGATGAGCAGGTCGGCTTCGATCAGCGTGGCGACCAGCGCCGATAGATTATCGTTGTCGCCGATGCGGATTTCGTGGGTGGCGGTGGTGTCATTCTCGTTGATGACCGGGATAATGCGCTGGTCGATCAGTGTCAGGAGTGTGTCGCGGGCGTTCAGGAAACGGGTGCGGTTGCCGAGGTCGTCGCGCGTCAGCAGCACCTGCCCGACGACGATCTGGAAGATGTCGAACAGCTCGCCGTAAATCTGCATCAGCCGGCTTTGCCCGACGGCGGCGAGCATCTGCTTGGTCGGCACGCTGCGCCCGAAGTCGGAGAAGTTCAGCCGTTCGCGCCCGGCAGCGACCGCCCCCGACGATACCAGCGCGATCTCGTGCCCCGCCTGGTGCAGCTTCGCCGCCTGCTGGACGATGCCGAGCATGTGCTGGCGGCTCAGGTGGGTCGTGCCATCGGTCAGGATGCTGGTGCCGACTTTGATGACGATGCGCTGGTTCTGCATGATCTCCCCTTCCTCCAGATTATAGTCGCGGGGCGATTGTGCCGTCCATGCTGAATAGACAGGGAAGTAGAAGGGCGAACGCATCAAAATATCCCTTCTCTTGGCGCACTTGGCGTCAGAGTAGTTTCAAGACCAACACGTGAAACTACCTCCCAATCGCTAACCTGCCCTTGTAGGGGCGCAGCACGCTGCGCCCATTTTCTGGTTCTTGGCGTTCTTGGCGACTTGGCGGTTCAAATAGGTTTTGATGCGTTTGCTCGGTGCTCTCTGCGGTCTCTGTGGTTACACCGTCATCTGCACCGGCTGCCCCGTGCGCACGCTGGTGACGATTGCCCGTAGCGCCCGCGCCCGCTGCGCCACGCGCTCCAGCGGCATCGAGCCGTCGCCCGTCAGCCACGCTGCCATGCCGCAGGCGACCGCGCCCGCCTTCAGGAAGTCGCCCACGTTCTGGTCGGTCATGCCGCCGTTGCACATGAACTGCATGTGGCTGAGCGGTCCGCGCACTGACTTGAAGTAGTCGAGTCCCAGCGAGCCGATCGGGAAGATTTTTAGCAGCTTCACGCCCATCGCCCAGGCGTCCACACATTCGGTCGGCGTAATCACGCCGGGGGCAATCATCACGTCCGCCGCCTGCGCCAGCGCGACCACGTCGCGGTTGAACGACGGCGCGACGATGAAGTCCGCGCCCGCGTCGAGCACGCGCTTCGCCGTTTCGGCGTCCAGCACCGTCCCCAGCCCGGAGACGACCGCGTCGCCGAATTCGCGCTTGGCTGCCTGCATCGCTTCAATCGCCCGCTCGGAGTTCATGGTGAATTCGAGCACGTCGATCTGCCCGGCGTCGAGCAGGACGCGCACGTTTTCCAGCGCGACATCCGGCGGGAAGCGACCACGCATCCCCGCCATCAAGCCGCCCTGAACGATCCGATCATAGGCTGTCTGAGCATCCATCCCATTTCTCCTGATTTTGGCGCGGTGATTGTAACAGAAGATAGCGCGGGGGGAAATCAGCTAAACGCTTCCCAGACCTGCTCGCCGGAAAGCACGCGGTCGACCATCTCGCCGAACAGACGGCGCGGCAGCGGCTTGACGATCAACCCGGCAAAGCCGGCGCGCTGGGCGCGCTTGCGCACGGCGTTGTCGTCCGCCGATGTCAGGGCGACCACCGGAATCCCGCTCGCGGTCGGGTCGGTGCGGATGCGCTTCTGAATGCTGAAGGCGTTGCCTTGCGTCAGGTCGATGTTGAGTAAAATGAAGTGGGGAAGGGGATTCATGCTGCGCACCTGCTCAAGCACGTCGGCGCCGGTGGTGTTCCGTTTGAAGCGGATACCCAGGTCGCGCAGAATCGAGGACAGCGTCACCAGGCTGTGCGCGTCATCCTCGACGATGAGTGCCCACGTTTCTTCCAGCACGATCCTTGACTCCAGGTAAACTGATGTCGCATC
>JADLHH010000068.1 GCA_020848855.1 Anaerolineae bacterium
GCGAATACGCCGAATTCTTAACTCCGGGCGGCGCCGGGGGAGGGCATCGCCACCGTGACTTCGCCGAACATGACGTTCGGGTCCTGAAGCTGATTCGCGACATGCGGGCCGAAAATACCAGTCCGGACGACATCGATGTCACCCTGCAAAGTCTCAAAAGCAATAATTGGGAGCGACTGCCAGCGCTGGATGACAGTGCCAAGGGTATTGTCGCTTCGCCAGGCGCGCTGATCGCTGCAAATACCGAAAAAGGGGTTATGCAGCGGGAAATTGAACTACTGCGCGAACAAATCGAGCGGCTCGACGCAGAACGAAAAGCAGAACGTGCCGACCGCGATGAACTCCTCAAGCGGTTGCACCGCGCAGAGACTCTGCTTGAACTTTACGAAAGTGGCCGACTCAAGCCGAAGGAGTAGGGAAGGGGGATAGGGATAGCCAGAAGAATCCCAGGCTACGATTCCACCAAACGCGCGTGGGCGATTTCCCGACTGCCGGTCCGGCATATCTGCGAAGCGAGCACCGGTATCACCGCGAAGGTTTCCCCGTCCAGTGTGAAGAATTCCACCGTGACTTCGTGCCCGTCGCCGGTAATATCCACGACCGTTCCCATATCGCCCGCCTTGAGGTGGTAATCGGGCAGATCAATTGTCAACGCGACGCGCTCAAGCGCCTGGATCAAGCCACTCAACTCTTCGCTCCTTCGCGTACAACCCGATCGGCACGACAGTCGAGTGTTTCTCAGGAGTCACCAGCGCACGGGTAACGTCCCGCCTCGATCAACAGCTTGCGATCCGCCATGCGATCTGAATCGTTCAACCGCAGCAGGAACACGGTCACGCGCCCAGTCGCGGTTTGCGGTTCAATACGACCCGAAGAGGCGTTGATACGAAAGTGTGCTTCCCAGGATTCCTCATGCGGGTTGAACAATCCGGTGAGCGCACCGGCATTTTCCCAATCGAGGGAAGCGATATCACTGCCCTTGAAAGCATTGCAGTCCGGGCACGAAAGGCATAGGTTGTTGAGCTGTGTCTGCCCACCGTGTTTTTCGGCAATGATATGGTCGATCTCGAATGCGAAGAATTGATCCGGCTGGCTGATCCGACAGTATTCGCAGCAATCTCCCGCACGTTCGATGACCGCGCGTCGAAGCGGCGGACTGATGTAGGTGGTACTCATGAGGCGAGCTTTTGCCGTGCTTTCAGCTTAAGCCGGCTCATAAAGCGATTCATGCGCAAAAACTCGTCGAGTTCGGTCTGTTCAGTCGCCGACAGACCGCTCGAACGGTTCTGCGCAAGCAGCTCGCTCAACCGCTGCTGCAATGCGTCAGGGGGTTGAAAGGCGATAATCTGCTCCGGCGTCGGGGTTGACGCCAGAAAATCCAGCACAGTGTCGAACAGGGTATCGGTCGGCGCAAATGCCATGACCCAGCCTCACTCTCACTTTCGTATTGATTATAGCCGATCGTGGGCTGCCGATGAACCACTGTCGGGGTACGGCAACATGCCGCGGCAGGTCGGAAATGTTGAGCATCCCCAAAATCGGTTACTGGCATTGGCGCCGCTCTTGGCGGTCCGCAAAATCATGTCGCTGCCACATTTGGGACAGCGTGGCGTGGTCTCCGCTTGCGCAGGAGAGGGCGTTCTGCACCGCATTTCGGTTCTAGGCGCAGGGATATCGGGCGTTGTGGGGACAGGAGTGCCTAGATAGGGCGCGAGTTGACGGGCGATTTCATCCACCACATACGCTCGTTTCGCGGCAACATGCAAGAGTGGAAGCTCGGCGGCGGCAAACACTTCATCGACAAAAGCGTCGCGCTCGCGGCGGTCCTCGCGCTGATAGCTGCTGTCGTCCAGTTCGATGCCAACCAACGGTTGCATGGTGGCTGGGTCGCACAGTAGAAAGTCGACGTGCTTGCGGTCGATCTTGTTGGTGTAGATGCGCCAGCGGCTGGCATCGTCGCCTTTCCGGACGTAGAACAGGTCCTCGAGTGCCACCTTCGTATTCAGCGTGGTGCGGCCCGATACCGCTGAGCGCAACACGCTGTAGAAGCTCAACTCGGCGGGCGGGAGAAAATGATCGCGCAGAAGATAGGGATATTCAGGGGACAGCGCATCCTGCCTGTCCCCTTTGTCTTCTCCCGTGAGCAGATCGGCGATGAAATTGACCACGTCGTCGACCGATTCCTGCGAAAGCCCAATTGCCCGGAGCAGATTTCGCAGTAGACCGAATTTTCCTCCAGATGGCATAGTGTCCGCGTAAATTGATGCCGCCGACTGTACACCCGCTAGTCGGCCTCAAATTCATGATTTTTGAGCTTCAGCGTCTGGCTGTTTTCGCTGATGGTTCGAACGGTCGCGTCATCGAAGCCGTCGGGACGATGCGCACTGATTTCGAGCGTCACGTCCACATCTGTGCCGGTCAGACTTGTCAGGCGCTGGATGATCTCCTCCACAATCAGCGCCATCTCTTTGTTGGCGCGCTGCGGATCGAGCGACGTTGAGGCGTGAAAGCGCGTTGTCAGTCTCGGCTTTGGCGGCACACCGGGTTCCGTTGTGCCTGTGCCAACGGGTGCCCTGGGTGGGGAGGCTTCGCGGACGGACGGCTGAGCGGCCAGCTGCTGCGCTTCCGCGACTTCGGGCCGCACGACGACCGCATTCTCATCGAAATAGACGCTGCTGGCGAGCTGACGGAATACCAGACCCTTGTAGCTTCCGTCCGGGGCAACCCTGGTCGCGTAGCCAAAGGGGGCATCGAGCCGTCCAATCCCCTCGCGGATCGCTTCGACGAGCGCATCCTGGTCAAACAAGCGCGGCAGGTAACAGTATCGGGCGAAATATTCCCAAAGCTGCTTGATGCCGACGTGCGGCTGATCGCGCCACAGATAGCTGTCCAGTTCGATACGCAGGTTATCCGGCGACCACTGACGGATCAGCTGTTCGCCCTGGCGCAGCTTGCGGGCGGCACGGTCGTAGAAGCTGTCCTGCCCGGCAATCCGGGAGGCTTGCCATTCGACCGGACCGGTGGCTTCGGGTTGCGTCGGAACGAGGAGCCAGCAGTAGGTCTCCTGCAACCGGAGCGCGACTGTTTCGTCCATGCGTTTGAGATTGGCTGCCACCTGATTACGCTGCTGGGTATCCAGATTCAGCGAGTCTTTCTCCGCATCGATCGACTGCCAGGCAAGGAGATCACGCAGCGCCTTGTCGAACGCCTCGGCTTCGTTGGCGTCGGGGGCGATGAACACGAGCATGTTCGCGTACAGCCGAGGGGAAGTCCCGCGGCTCTCGAGGACTTTCTGTGCGAACCGCAGCGCTTCAGACGGCTCCGAACTACGCTTGTGCGTTCGACCGGGGCCTAGGACAACCACGCGCGCTCGCCATTCGTCGGCGACATCTTCGGAGTCGTGCGGGGCGACATGGGCTGCGGGGAAGTCGTCCCGGCGCGATTTCAGGTCGCGAAGCCTCTTGACCCAGGCTTCTTCAACGATTTCCGGGCGGATATTCTGGGCGCGGTCCTGAGCCATGCGGTTGACGGTGGGGCGAGTGTCGTACCAGTAACGGCTGCCATCGGTGTAGAGATAAGTGAGCTGGTTGCTCATGCGGCGCAAGGCATCCCCAAATACAGCCATTGGCTCGCCCGGCTGGACGGTTGCCAGGCGGATGCGGACCTCTTCCAGACCCCGCACCGATTGTCCGACCGAGGGGGCGCTGCCCATAAAGACCGTTCGCGCCACGCGCCGGCAGGCGGTGTACTGGCCCTGGGTCGGGATGCTCTTGTCGATCTGATACGGGCGCGACTCGTCGCCATCGATGTCGGTATCGACAATCGCCGGCCAGTTCTCGGGCAGATAGCGCAGGACTTCGTTGCGGACGGTTGGTGCCCACAGCGGGATCGAGGCGGGCAGAATGAGCAGCGACTGGTCGTTGTCCTGCCACAGCCGATGGATGACGGTCGCCATGAGCCGCAGGACGCCGCGTGTGCGCTGGAACCGGTCGAGCGTCGACCAGTCCTGGTAGAGTCGGTCGAACAGCTCCGGGTGAATGGGGTAGGCGGAGCGCATTCGAGCAAAGTAGTCACTCTCCGCCACGCCGGACGGGAATTCGCCGCTGTTGGCGGCGTACATCTCGCGGAATGCGCCGAGCACGGCGTCCCGGGCAGCATAGTCCATGTCGGAGGTGAACAGGCGGCGGCGCACAATCTCGAAGCTCTCGGTCGCCGTGACCGGCTTCCAGACCGACTCGACACGCCCGATGGTCTTGGCGAGGTACTCGAGTGTCATCTTGCCGCCTTCGCCCCCGATCTCGATGTCGCTTTCTGGGATGGATACCAGCAGCATCGAATCGCTGGAGCGCTTGACCGCCTCAGTGAGCGACTGGGCGAACGACATGACCGAATCAAAGGTGCCTGCCGACAGGCGCTCGCGGGCGTTATACAGATTGCGAGCGAAGGCGACCAGCTCGTCGATGATAATCAATGCTGGACCGTATGCTTCCAGCAGCGCGACCAGGTCGTCGGAGCCGGGACTAACGCCCGCCAGATCGGCTTTCTCAACCCGGCGGTAGGCTCCTGCACCGCCAAGCTGGTATGCAAGGTCGCCCCAGAGCGTGTGCGTCGTCGCATCGGCATAGTGGCGCGGCTCGGTCGCACTGAAAGCGGTGCCGACGATCACGGCGCGGTTGGCGTTGATACGGTCGTCGATCTCGCCGACTTCGCGGACGATCGCTTCGCCGCCCGGGATTTCCGAAAAGCCGATTTGCCCGCCGAAGAGATGGTAGAGCGCGAGCATACTATGGGTCTTGCCGCCGCCGAAGCTGGTCTGGAGCTGCACGACCGGATCGCCGCCCTGGCCGGTCAGGCGACGAACGCCCGTCACCAGCAGCGTCGCCAAGCCTTCGGTCAGGTACGTGCGGCGGAAGAATTCCTTCGGGTCGCCGTATTCGGGGTCGGCTTTGCCCTGTACGACCTGCGCTAGGTCAGCGGCGAACTCCGCCTGGATGTAGCGCCCGCTGGCGACATCCGGATGCGGCTTGACGACCAGCCGCCAGGGCTTGAGACCCGGCGACGTAAGCGGCTTGGCTTCGTCAAGCGGTCCGGTCTGCTTTTTCGCCTGTTTCGCTTCAGCCTCGAAGCGCAGGCGGAGCAATTCCTGCGCCACTTCCCGTGTGATCTGCGCGTGCGTGGGCGCGCCGATGGCTTCTAGCAACCGCGTCGCGGTGTCAGCAGCGCGGTAGGCTTCGTCGTTGGTAAACGGCTTCTGATGTGCCCAATCGTTGCGCGCATCCTGCAATTCACCGACGTAGGAACGCTCCGACTTGCCCAATTTCTCCCGGAAGATGTCGTTCCACTGGCGCACCATCAAATTGAGCCACCCCTGAATATCGACCTTTGCCAGCGCCGCCGCTTCGTCGGGTAGGTGCGGAGCGGAATAGGCGCCGCTGTTGAGGGTCAGCTCGATTTCTTGCAGGTAGCGCCCGCCTTTGTGAAATTGCTTGTACTCGCGCAGGACGAACGGACCTAAGCCCTCTTTCAGCGCGTCGAGGACTTCGCCTACGCGGTCACGGTTACTTTTCGCCATCGGATACATCCTCCTGTGGGGCAGGGTAGGGCAGCCCGGTCTGAGCGCTGATTGCTCGCAGCAGGCTGTCGGCCATCTCGTCATGTTCGTGGTAGGTGTAGCCGCTCCAGTAACTGGCGCGGAAGGCCATGAACAGCATCAGCCGCAGTTCCAGTACATCCAAATTCCACGTGCCCGTTGCCCGCCACGCTTTGAACTGTTCATCCCCCCAGCGCATCAGGTCAAAGCCCATGTCTTTGGCGACCTCGTAGCCGTTGAGCAGCACTGCGCAGCGCCGCCAATCGTCCAGCCGCGCCGGGAGGCTAAAAGCCTGGGCTTCGGCCTCGGCTTTCGTCCGGGCAGGCTGGCTGCTCATGAGGTGAACTCGCCACCCAGCCCGATCTGCTGGGTGCGCTGGTCGGTCGCCTGCTGCTCACGGATGGACGCCGCCTGGTCGCCGATCTCCGCCCAGGAGATAACTAGCGCATTGTAATCCCGCGCGTGTTCCGCCCAGCCTTTGCGCTCGCAGACGTTGTACAGCCTGTAAGCGAGGCTGCGAGCTTCGGCAGCCATCTCCGGAGGCATCGAGGTCATCAGCACTGCCGAACCCGCCTCGCCGTGCGTGTTCAGCCGCTCGATCAGGTGGTGCGTCGCTTCCCAGACGGTCAGGCGCTTGTCCGACTGCGGATTCCACGCGCCGGGGTCGTAGTCCTTCCAGTGGATCAGCCGAACCTTGCCACGTCCTGCCGTGACCACGCCCGCCGTCTGCACGCCCTCCACGCTGGTGTTCTTCGCCCGCGCCAGCACGTCCGCTTGACCGAACTCACCTTCGTTGAACCCGAATTGCTCGAACCAGGCGATAGCGAAGCGCGTGTCGGGGTCGATGTTGCCGTCCTGCTCGGCGAGGTAGGCGTCGAGTTCCTGATTGATCAGCCCCAGTGCGGTGCGGACGGACATGGGCGAGCCATCGGCTTCCAGCACTGCCGAATAGCGGCTGTAGATTGCCATGCCGGGACCGATGCTGGCTTGCGCCAGGTCAACCGGAGCGATGTTGCCGGACTGCATTTCCTTGAGTGCGGCTGGGAGTTCACGGCGTAGCGCATCGACGAACTGGCGGCGCGAAATGGTGGGAGCTTCTTCTGCTCGCGGGCGGCAGACGAGGACAATCGATGAGGCGAGCATGTTGGTTGCACCCTTGATGCCTATAGTTCGCTCTGTGCGCATGGGCCACGTACCATCAACACTGAACCCTGAGCGGACCAGACCAGCTAACATCGTTTCCCAACCTGTTGAAGCTACAGCCGATGTAGGATCATTCGACTCGGGGTCATTTAATGAACTATCACCATCAGTTTCTTGTTGCTTGAACGCATAAAAAACAGTCATCGGGAACTCAGGACTGGTAAAGCGATTCATACTCGTAAATGCCTGAAGCATTCCATTTTCAAAATGAGTGTTTGCCGCTTCTTTACTTCCATGTCGATAAGGTGAAGCGATCAGTTCTGGCTCTTTAGGTACAAGCATCGTTCCAAAAATATCGGGATAGAGGGTGCGTAACGAGCGACGCATCCAAACGTAAAAATAGTCCGAAAGGTCAGCGTAACCGATGTTGTCATAGTAGGGTGGGTCAGTTGCAATTATCCTCACATTGTTAAGCTTGATATGTTGTGCATCTAGTTGGTGAGCATATCCAGCGCCAACTGAACGTAACGACTCAATTCCTTTTGTTACAAATGCTAGATTTCCAATCCAGTTACCGCCTGATGTGCTGAAGGGATTTGCTTCAGCGAAATCCCAGACCATAGGAATCGCCTGACGACCAAATACATGTGCGACCAGCTCATTTTTTGGCTGGTTAGCCCACAATGCTAGACTGCTCCAAAAATCTGCACTCCGATCTGCTGCGAACGCCAGATACACACTCACCGCCTCGGCATAGGCTTGTGCGCCGCGCCCACCGTCGCGCAGGGGCACGCCGTCATTCGGCAAGCCTGCCGCCATCGCATCCTGGTAGGCTTGCTCGCGGGCTTCGGCAACCAGATCGCTGAAAGTCGTCAGCGCGACGAGCTGGCGCGGGGTAAAGAGCTTGTTGTACTCGTCCATGCCGTAAAGCTGAACACGGAAACCAAGCGCCTGCTCTGGAATATCGCCAACTGGTTTCCATTCGGGTTGTGCGCTTTCGGCAATTTGCGTCTGTTCCGGCGTCGGGCTGTAGTAGCTGCGCCCGTTCTTGCCCTCGGTCACAACCGCCATGAGCATTGCGCCCATGCGTCCTGCTTTGCCCTCAGCGCGAATGTACTCGAATGGGATCGGTGTGCCGGAAATGATGCAGGTCGCGCCGTTCCGGTTGACCGTGCCTTCTTCACCTTTTGGTGGCTTGCCTTTCGTCACCTCAAAGCGCACGCTGTTCCCTTCAACAATCGGCTTTGCCCACGCTTCGCGCCCGCTTTTCTTGCTCAGGATGAACGAGCGTACCAGCGGCACGTAGGCATCCACCGCCGGGTTGGGGCTTTTCACAGTCCGTGCCCACAGCCACGCGATCACGGTTTCGCCGTTGTGCGTCGGGTACAGGTGACCGATACGCCCCCATGCCTTCTCGCGCATCCACTCGCCGTAGTAGCGCAC
>JADLHH010000069.1 GCA_020848855.1 Anaerolineae bacterium
GTGCGCAGCAGATCGTCCTGCGCCGCGCCCTCGTCGAACAGCGGCGACGCCTCGGCGACATACGGATTGATCCACAGGCAGACTGTGATCCCCTTGTCGTGGATGCGCTTCAGCAGTCCCGCCGGGTCGGGGACGCTGCGCTCGTCCCAGATCAGGCTGATCCACGTCAGTTCCTTCATCCAGAAGCAGTCGAAGTGAAAGACCGTGATCGGGATGCCCTCGGCTTCCATGCGCTCGATATTGGACATGATGGTCGCTTCGTCGTAGCTGGTCTGGAACGAGGTGGACAGCCACAACCCGAATGACCATTCCGGCAGCGTCGCCGGACGCCCGCTGAGGGCGGTGTACTGCTCCAGCGCAGCTTTCATCGTCGGACCGCCGAACACATAGTAGTCGAGGCTGTGTCCCTCGACACTAAACTGCACGCGCCCGACCCAGTGCGATTCGATCTCGTACGAAACGCGACCGGGATGGTTGACCAGCACGCCGTAGCCCCGGCTGGTGAGGTAGAACGGCACGTTCTTGTAGGCGAGTTCGGTGCGTGTGCCGCCGTCCTCGTTCCACGAGTCGAGCGCCTGCCCGTTCTTGACGAACGGACCGAATTTCTCGCCCAGCCCGTAGACGGTCTCGCCCGGCTGGAGCGACAACTGCTCGCGCAGATAGGTTTTTCCGCCCTGATTGAACAGCCCAGTTGCGCGCTGCTCGCTGGCGGTCAGCGGCTGACCGTCGCGGTCGAACGTGAATCCCCACTCACCGCCGATAGTCGGCGCGACGACCTTCAGGCTGCCCGCCTGCAGCCACGCCTGATGGTCGTCCTTGCCGGTGCGAACGTCGGGGTTCGTCCGCGCGTAGTCGAGGTCGAAAGCAGGGGTCTGCGGCTTTTGCCCCTTGAAATGCGTAAGCTGCACGCGAATGACGTTCGGCATGGGCGATGTGAAGCGCGCCGTGATGGTTGTGCCGTGAATGTAGTCGTTGCGCACGCGAATCTGATGGTTATGCCCAGTGACGACCAGCGCGTCCGGCTCGACCCGGACATCGACAATCGTCAGCGGGTGAATCGCTTCGGTGCCGGCGAGCAACTGCCAGTAACCGTGATCGAATTTCATGGTGCTCTCCCTGTGGGAATGAGAATGATGCCTGCTGCTGCCTGTGGTTGGCGCGGCAGCAGTACCGACGTGAGCGCAGCCGATCAGTCAGCCGCGCTCCGCGAGTTGCCCGTTATTTGATGCTGCCGGCGGTCACGCCGCGCGTCAGGGTGCGCTGGAACAGCACGAAGAAGATCACGCAGGGCAGCAGACCGAGCAGCGCCGAGGCGCTGGAAGTCGTCGCATCCATGTTGAACTGACCCTGCAGGACGGCAATCGCCAGCGGCACGGTCTGTTTCGAGGTCGAGACGAGCAGCACCATCGGCAGGAAGAATTCGTTCCACGTCCAGATGAAGAAGAATACGAACAGCACCGACAGCGACGGCATGGTGATCGGTACGACGACGCGCACCAGAAGCTGCAGCTTGGTGCAGCCGTCGCTGATGGCGGCTTCGACGATCTCGCGCGGGAACGAGTTGAAGACCGACGACAGCAAATACGTGCCAAACGCGCTCTGGATGACCGAAAGCACGATGATCACGGCAATCTGCGAGTTGTAGATGCCCAGAAACTTGGCGAAATAGTACAGCGGGTATGCCAGCGCTTCCTGCGGCAGCGTGTTCGCCATCAGGAAGAAGACGAGCAGGACGACCCGCCCCCGCACGCGCCCGATGCCGAGCGCGAAGGCGTTCAGCAGCGACAGAATGACACCGATCACCGAGACGCTCAGACTGATGACCGTGCTGTTCACCAGCTTGTTGGTGAAATCGACCCGATTCCAGAAGTCGATCAACCCCTGAATATAGACGCCCTGCGGCAGGCTGAGCGGTCCGTTGTTGGCGTACTCGGTCGGCGACTTGATCGCGTTGATGACGATGATCACGAAGGGGAACAGCATCAACAGCAGAAACACGATCAACGCCGCCAGCGCCAGATAGTCAACCAGCCGCTTCGGGTTCTCGGAACGGGCGGGCAGGCGGCGGGATAAGACGCTAGCTGACATCTTTGCGCTCCTGTCGGTTCTGCACGACGATGAAGATCGCCGTCACGACCACGATGATGATCGTCATCAGCGTCGAGATCGTCGCGCCGTAGCCGACATTGGCTTTCTCGAAGAAGTTCTGATAGGCGAAGTAGGAGGGGACAATGGTCGCGCGCCCCGGACCGCCGCGCGTGAGGACGAAAATCTGCGCGAACACCTTCAGCGCGTGGATGATCGTCATCAGCACGACGACCATGATCTCCGGGCGGATGAGGTGGACGGTGATGTAAAAGAAGCGCTGCAGCCACGTCGCGCCGTCCACTGCCGCCGCTTCGTAGAGCGTCGGATCGACACGCTGGAGCGCCGCCATGAAGATCACCAGTGGGTAGCCCAACTGGAACCAGATCATAATGCCCATGACCGAGAGCATCGCCGTCGAAGCATCGCCCAGCCAGTTATGCGCCAGCGACGACAGCCCGACTGAATCGAGCAGGTAATTCAGCGCGCCCCAGTTGGGCTGCAAAATCCAGCGCCAGACAACCCCGGCGATGGCGACCGGGAGCACCTGCGGCAGGTAGAACCCGCTGCGAAAGATGCTGGCGGTCGTCGTGCCGAATTTGGTGACGATGAAGTCGAACAGGAAGGTCGCCAGAAACAAGCCGAGGATCGTCGGGATGACCGTCATGGCGATGATCATCGCCAGGTTGTTCTGGAACGATGCCCAGAAGGTGGCATCGGAGAACGCTTTCTCGTAGTTGGCGAGTCCGACCCATTCCGGCGCGGCGATGCCGTTCCATTTGGTGAAACTCGCGCCGACGTTCACGAGGAATGGAATGATGATTACCAGCGTGAGCGCCAGCGCGCCGGGCAGCAGAAAGACCCCGTACCCGCGATTCAGCAAGTTCGGCTTGGCAGCCACCGCCGAACCGGCTCCGGTTCGCTGGGTGGCAGGATTTGAGTGGATGTACGCCATGAGCTTTCCAAAATCGGGCAGCACCCCCGACGAGCGGGAGCGCTGCCCATGAGTGTTTACCGGGGCGGGGTTATTCGGTGACCGACTCGCGGTATTCGAAGTATGGCGCGGCGATGAAGTCGAGCATCTGATCCGTCGTCATCGTCCCGGCGATCAGTTCCTGCACGCCGGAGACCAGCACGTCGTAATAACCGGGCGCGGGCCAATCGGGATAGAAGGCGATGCCGTCCGTCTCGCCAATCGCGTTGAAATTGGCGATCAGGTCACGAATCTGCGGGTCGGTGATCGCTTCGGGGTCGGCGTTGATCGGGATGCCGCCGGCGTTGCCGAGGATCGCCTGAATTTCGGGCGATAGGGTAATGTCGATGAAGTCGTATGCCAGTTCGGCGTTCTTCGAATTGCTCGGCACGACCCACAGGTTGCCACCGGAACCGGGATGCAGGGTGTTGCCGGGGAACAGGAACGTGCCCCACTGGAAGCCCGTGATCTCGGTCATGAAGCGCCCGTACCACCAGCTCCCGGTGATGACCATCGGGTACTGACCGTTCTCGAAGGCGACGCCCATATCTTCGGCGGGCATCCCGGTCGAGTTCGGGTCGATGTAACCCTTGGCGACCCAGTCCGCCATCTTTTCCGCGCCGTAGGTGAAT
Organism: Anaerolineae bacterium; assembly: GCA_020848855.1. The sequence goes on from JADLHH010000069.1 coordinate 3,691, forward strand.
TCGGGACCGTGGAAGTCCACGTCGCCCTGGTACAGTTGATAGGCGTTCACCCAGTCACGATTCGCCTGGCTCAGCACCAGTTCGTAGAAAATCTGCTGCGCGGGATATTCGCTCGCGCCGGTCGCCAGCGGGATGATCCCCTGCGCGACGAAAGCGTCCATCACGGCTTCGAATTCCTCGAAGGTCGTCGGGACTTCGATACCGTACTGTTCGAACATATCCTTGTTGTAGTACACCATGACGTATTCGCCATAGTTGGTGACGCCGTACCACGCGCCGGAACCCATCACGCCGTTTTCATAGCGCGAGGTTGTCTGCAAGCCGGTGCTGAGGATTTGATCCCAGCCGCGCTCGGTTGCCGCCGCGGTGAGGTCGGTGAGCAGCCCCTGCTGCGCGAGGAAGCCCGCCGTCGCATTACCCTTGTTGTATTCCATGATGTCCGGCGCTTCGTCCGAGTTGAGGATCATCGGCGCGGTCTGACGGATTTCCTCGAAACCGCGCTGTTCGAACTCGATGGTCACGTCGGGGTGCATTTCCTGGAACTGGGCGATTGCCGCATCCCAGGCGATACCCATCGCGCCGGTCGGTGACTCGTAGTGCCAAATCTTGAAGGTCGTTCCCTCTTGGGCGAGGGCAGGCTGGAAGGCGAGCGCCATCAAAGCGATGAGCGGGAGCAGGTAGGCAAGTTTTCTATACATGTTGCATCTCCATGCTGAAAAAAGTTGTGAGCGGTGGTGCAGATAAGCCTCGTTCGTGCGAATAGACCCTCCCTTCCTAAATTGGCTCAGGTCGAACGGACTGCGGCGCTGCTGCCCCCCGCGACCAGCGGCGGAATCACCAGCTCCTGTTCGGGTTTGGCGAGTTCTCCATTGATCGTGCGGATCAGCATATCGACCGCGCGATACCCCATCGTGTACGCAGGAAATTGGATATGCGTCATAGGCGGTGAACAAAGCTGCGCGATGCCCTCGGTCATCAGGGGGACGACAGAAAAATCGTCCGGCACGCGCCGCCCACGCTGGTTGAGCGCCTGAACGATGCGCAGCGCGGCAAGCTCGTGGGTGGTCACAATCGCGGTGAGATCGGGGGTTTCGTCGAGCAGCGCGAGCGTCGCGTCGAACATATCCTGCCCGGCATAGCGAACCTCGCGGTAATGCGGCGCGAGGTTGTGCCGCTCCAGCGACTGCTGGTAGCCTTCCCACCCGCGTACCGCCGGACCATAGCCGCGCTCGCGCAGTTCGGCGGGCAGCGCCAGAAAGCCGATCCGGCGATGTCCACCTTCGACGACGTGGTCGAACGCCGCTTCGACGGCGGCTTTGAAGTCGAGGTCGATGAAGCTCAGCCCGGTGTTGTCGGCGCAGTGACCGATCATCACGAAGGGATAGCCGTTTTCGCGCAGGAGATCGACCCGCCAGTCGTGCAGGTTGATCTGCATCAGCACGACGCCATCGACCTGATTGCTGCGATACAGGCTGAGTAGGTTGTGCTCGTTGACCGTGAGGGTGTGCAGGTTGAAGAAAAAATTCTGGTCGCCGGACGCGGCTGCAGCGCCGAGGATGAACTCGGTCTCCAGCGCGTTGTAGGTCAGTTCGCCGGCGTGCTTGAGCGGAAACAGCAGCGCGATGTTGCGAGTCTTTCCGGCGCGCAGGCGCTGCGCCTGCGCGTGCGGGGTGAAGCCGAGCCGCTCGATGACCGCCTGCACCCGCGCGCGTGTTTCGGCGGCGACGTGCGGCTTGTCGTTGAGAATCCGCGAGACGGTAGGAACCGAGACGCCCGCTTCGCGCGCGACATCCGCAATCGTGATTTCGAAGGAGTTTCGGGGAGAGCGGCGCGTATTCGGCATGGCGTAACCGGTCTAAAATCGTTATCAGATATCGTTATCTGATAACGTTATCACCCCGACCTTGCATCGTCAAATTTTGGTGTCGATCGTCACATTTTCGCAGATCGGTGCGGCGAAACGATAGCGGATCGGGTTTGGGTGGCGGTAGAGACGCGCCGGTGTTTGCGGGTTAGCGACGGGCGCTTTTCTTGACTCTCTGACCAATTCGGATTATATTTCATACGTTTGCTGCATACGATTGCTCGCTAAAAAATATCTGCACATAATTTACCTGCCGGCTGTGCCAACACGGCGTGAGCTGGCGCACGCTGCTGAAGAATAGTGTTTTTCAAAATATGAGGTTTGCATGACGCTCGTTCTGGAAGCGGTTGGCATCACCAAAGAATTCCCCGGCACGCGCGCGCTGGACAACGTTCATCTGGAACTGGAAGCCGGTGAAATCCACGCAGTCATCGGCGAGAATGGCGCGGGCAAAAGCACGCTGATGAAAATTCTCGCCGGGATCGAAACCCCCGATTCGGGCGAGATTCGTTTTCAGGGACGCCCGGCACGGTTCGCCAGCCCGCGCGAAGCCAACCTGCTCGGCATCGCCCTGGTGCATCAGGAACTCAGTCTCGTCCCGCCGCTGACTGTTGCCGAGAATATCTTCCCCGGTCGGCTGCCCACCAATGCCTTGGGGCTTGTCCGCTACGGCGCGCTCTTTCAACAGGCGGAACGCCTGCTGCAGGCGCTCAACGTTGCCGTCGACCCGCGCACGCCGGTCGAACGGCTTTCGATTGCGCGTCGGCAGCTTGTCGAGATCACCAAGGCGCTGTCGCTGGACTGCAAAGTGCTGATTCTCGACGAACCCACGTCGGCGCTGACCGACAGCGAAGCCAACCTGCTGCTGGACTTCCTGCGGCGGCTGGCGAGCGACGGCGTCAGCATCCTGTACATCAGCCACAAGATCAAGGAAGTGTTCGCCCTCGCCGACCGAGTGACGGTGCTGCGCGACGGACACTATGTTGGCACCGAGCGAATCAGCGAGACGAAGCCGGATCGCGTCATCCGCATGATGGTCGGGCGCGAACTGGGCGATATGTACCCGCCTAAAGCCAGCCACATCGGCGTTCCGCTGCTCGAAGTGCGTAACGTGCGCCTGCCGAATTCGACCGTCCGCAACAGTTTCACGCTGAATCGCGGCGAGGTGCTGGGAATCGCCGGGCTGCTCGGCTCCGGTCGCAGCGAGCTAGCCCGCGCGATCTTTGGCGTGGACCCCAAAGTGGAAGGCGACATCACCCTCGACGGCGTACCCGTCCACATTCATTCGTCGCAGGACGCGATCGCGCATGGCTTGGGCTATCTGCCGGAAGATCGCAAAGCCGGCGGGCTATTTCTGGAGATGAGCATCAAGCTGAACATCGAGTCCGCCGTCATCGACGCGGTGAGCCAGGGCGGGATGCTCGTCGCCAGCAAAGAGCGGGCGCTGGCACAGGGCTATGTGCGCCAGTTGAACATCAGCACCCCCGGTATCGAGCAGGAAGTGCGCCGTCTGAGCGGCGGCAACCAGCAGAAAACGCTGGTCGCCAAATGGCTGGCGATCAAGCCGAAAGTTCTGATCGTCGATGAGCCGACGCGTGGCATCGACGTTGGGGCGAAGAAAGAGATTTATCACCTGCTGCGCGAACTTGCCGAAAGTGGTGTCGGCATCGTCATGATCTCGTCCGAACTGCCGGAAATCCTGGGCATGAGCGACCGCGTGCTGGTCATGCACGATGGCGCGCTGGTTGCCGAATACAGCGCGGCAGACGCCAGCGAAGAAAAGATTATCCGTTCCGCCAGTCATCCTCACGAGTGAGACCGTCTATGGAAAGCACGACTCCCGTCAGCAATATGCCGTCGAAAAACACCCGCGCGCCGATCGTTGACTTTGTGCTGCGCCTGCTGCGCGTCCGTGAAGCCACGCTTGTCATTCTTATATTTCTGATCGGGCTGGCGCTGCAACTGATCACCGGGCGCTTCCTGACGACGCCGAACCTGAACGCGATCAGCCTCGGCTTTGCCACGTCCGCCATCATGGTCTTTGGCATGACGGCGGCGCTGGCATCCGGCGGCTTCGACCTGTCGGTTGGTTCGGTGTTCGCGCTGGGGGGCGTCACCGTCGCGACCGCGCTGCACAGCAACGTGCCAATTCCCATCGCGGTGCTGATTGGTATCGGCGTGGGCGTGGCAGCCGGCTTGGTCAACGGGCTGCTGATCACCAAGGTGCAGATCAACCCCTTCATTACGACCCTCGGCATGATGGGCATCGCGCGCGGCATCAGCCTTGCCGTGACCGAAGGCACGATTGTCGGTGGGCTGCCGCAGGAATATTTCGTCTACGGGCAGGGCAGGACGTTCGAAATTCCCAATTTGATCCTGATCGCGCTGTTCGTCATCCTCGTGGGCGACTTCCTCATGCGCCGCTCGTCCGTCTTCCGGCAGATTTACTACGTCGGCGGGAACGAAGAAGCGGCGCGGCTTTCGGGCATCAACGTCAACCTCGTGAAAATCGGCGTGTATACGCTGTCCGGCTTTCTGGCGGCGCTGGCGGGTGTGCTGTCGGTCTCGCGTTTCACGGTGGGCGACCCCGGCTCCGGCTCTGGCGAGGAACTGCGTATCATCGCCGCCTGCATCATCGGCGGGTGCAGCCTGCAGGGCGGGAAAGGGACGGTGATCGGGGGCTTGTTCGGCTTGATCTTCGTCGGGTTCATCAACAACGGGCTGATTTTGCTGCGCGTGCCCGTTTACTGGCAGCAGCTTTCGATGGGGGTGGTGCTGCTGCTGGCGGTAGGGTTCGATACCCTGAGCCAGCGCTTGCAGATGCGCTCACGAGGCAAGCAATCCGGCTGAATCCTCGTGAGTATCTTTCGACAAATAGGTTTATGAGTGAAAGGGTAAAATGAGGTGAATAGACGGGAATTTCTCAAAAAGTCCAGCATCGCCGCCGCTGCCACCATGTTCGGGGCGCACGGCATCAGTCTGGCGAAGGCGCAGGAAGACCAGACTTACTACATGGTCACCTTCCTGTCCGGCATTTCCTACTGGAAAGATGCATACCGGGGAATGCAGGACGCCGCCGAGTTTCTGGGTGTGCAGTCGGTGTATCAGGGCGCGGAACAGTATGACCTCACCCAGCAGACGGCTGTTCTGGAACAGACGCTCGGCTTGGAGCCGGACGGTGTTGTCCTGACCGTCATCAACGCCGACGGGCTGAAGCCGACTATCGACAGCGCGATTGACAACGGAACGCCGCTGGTCACATTTGACGCCGATTCGCCGCTGAGCAAGCGCTACTCGTTCCTGGGGACGGGCAACTACTATGCGGGCGTGGTTGCGGCGCGTTACGTCGGCGGGCTGGTCGACAGCGGGAAAGCCGCCGTCGTCACCGTGCCATCGCAGAATAACCTCGCCCAGCGTACGCAGGGCTTCATCGACACGCTCGCGGCGGAATTCCCCAACATCGTCAGCGGCAGCGAGTACATCGTCGACAACCAGAACACGTCCGAACAGGCGGCTTCGGGACTATCTGCCCTGCTGCAAGCCGACCCGGACATCAAGGCTGTCTTCAGCAGCAACGCGCAGGCGGCGATTGGGGCGGCGCAGGCGCTGCGTGAAGCGGGCATGACCGAACAGGTCGCGCATATCGGCTTCGACTTCGACGCCGGCACACTCGATTTGATCGACAACGGGCAGTTGGGCGCGACGCTGGCGCAGGGCACGTGGCAGATGGGCTTCTGGGGGACGTTGTTCGCCTACATGGTACGCAACAGCAAGATCGAGTCCGTCGCGGACTGGCAGGCAGCCGGAATTTCCCCGCTTCCTCCGAACGTCGATACCGGCGTCACCGTGATCAACAAAGACAACAGCCAGTACTGGCGTCCGCTGACCTGATCGTTCCGGCATACCGGGTGGAGATGTGCCAACGCCGCATCTCTGCCCGGTTTTCGCAACCAACCCCTCATATGAACGCTGCTTATCATCATGACGCTGCGCCTGAAAATTCGACCAACCGAGCGGAGTCCACGAGGCGAGACCCGGCGCGGGCTGTTTCGGAATCCGTGCATTTAACAGTACAATCGGCGGTCTTACCGGAGCAGAGGAATAACCTCGCGTTGTGCAGGGCGTGCGTGTATCGGAATATTCATGGCTAAAAGAAAATCTCGTCTCACCCGTATTCCCACAATGAATGATGTTGCGAAGTTAGCCGGTGTCTCCCAGAGTACGGTTTCGCGCGTTCTGAACGAGACACCGACGCCATTCCCGGTGACGGAGGAAACCCGCCGGCGCATTCTGGATGCAGTCGAAACGCTGGGCTACCAGCCGAACATCCTCGCGCGCAGTCTGCGCACCCAGCGCACGCAGATGATCGCCGTCATGATCGGGGATATATCCAATGCGTTCTATCACCCGGTCGTCCGTGCCGTTCAGGATGTCGCCTATGTCAACGATTACGATGTGCTCATCTCCAACGGCGACCACATTTATGAAAACGAGGCGCGCTTCCTGCGGACTATCCTGCGCCGCCCGGTCGACGGAGTCATCCTCGCGCCGCACCGGCTTACGGCAGCCGACCTGGACGTTTTCATCCGGCGCAGCCATATCCCGGTGGTCGCGGTGGGCGCGCAGGTGGCGCATCCGCTGCTGGATGTTGTCGGCGGCACCAGCGAGGCTGCCACTTATGACGCAGTGAGCTGGCTGATCGAAGCCAAGGGGCATCGGCGGATTGGCTTCATGGGCGTCGCCGGAGATATGCCGCCGGGACCGGCGCGCCTGCGCGGGTATACGCGCGCCATGAACGACGCGAACCTGACCATCGAGCCGGGTTTTGTGCAGAAGGTAGAATTTACATTTCAGGGAGGCGTCGAGGCGATGCGCGCCTTTCTGGGGCAGCCGCAGCCGCCTTCCGTCGTATTTGCGTCGAACTCGCTGATGGCGGTCGGCGCGATCCTGACGGCGAAAGCGGGCGGGTTTCGCGTTCCCGACGATATTGGCGTCATGGGCTTCGACGATACGCCGGAAGCGCAGATCGTCGAGCCGAAGCTGACGACGATTGCCCGTGATTTGCCGGCTATTGGGAGGCGGGTCGCTGAGATGCTGTTCGAACGCATCTCCGGTGAGGTGACGGGCGAAGGACGTTTCGTGCAGTCCGAATGGAAGCTGATCGAACGCCAGTCGGTTTAGCGGGCTGTACGCCCACCGGCAAATGAAGCAGGACATCCGGCACGGATGCCCTGCATGAAGCGCAGACGGTCGACCACCCCTGAATACTTGCCCCGGCATCACCTGTTCTGCCTGCATGATACTCAGTTTCGCAGCTCCAGCACTCCCGTTGAACGAGTGTACTGGTAAGACCTGCTTATCATCTTTTTGCTGTGCCCATCGATAACTGCGCGCCCTGTTTTCCGAACCGTGCGGACGGGATTGCTAGAAGTTGAGCGCGGGGTGCTGCTTCCAGTAGCCGGTCGCGTTCTGGTAGGCGGCGGCGACTGCCACCAGGTTGGCTTCGCCGCACACGCGCCCGATGAAGTTGATGCCGGTCGGCATCCCATCGTCGGTGAAGCCGTTGGGCACGCCAATCGTCGGCTGACCAGTCAGGTTGGTCAGCGAGAGATTGCTTTCGGCAAGCTGTGGCACGACAAAGACATCGACCTGCTTCATCACCGCTGCCATCGCCTGCATGAGTTGGGTGCGAATGCGGTTTGCCAGCAGGTATTCGACCACGGGGATGAAACGCGCCTGCCGGAACAGATTCGGCGGATTGCTCTCGTCCTGCGCGACCAGCAGGTCATCCTGATTCGAGCGCGTCAGTTCATCGAAGGCAGCCGCGCCTTCTGCCGACATGATCAGCAGCAGCGCGTCGAGGTCGAACTTCGGTAAATCGATGGGTACCAGTTCGAAGCCGAGCGCGCGCAGCGTGTCGAGCGTGCGCAGATCGTTCCCGCGATGCTCGCGCAGGTCGATACCCATTTTGTGCAGTGCGGCAACTGTCGCGTGATCGTAGGCATCGCTGCTGTTGGACGCATCAAAGGCGCTGCGGACGTAGCCGACCCGCACGCCAGCCAGATCGACGTTCCAGTCCAGCGGCTCGTCGAAGGCAAAGGCGTCTTTGCCATCCGCGCCGTAGATCGCGGTCATGATCAGCGCGCAGTCTTCGACGGTGCGCGCTACCGGTCCCACTTTGTCCATCGTCCAGCTTAGAACCATGACGCCGTGCCGACTTACCCGCCCGAAGGTCGGTCGCAGCCCCACCACACCGCAGCGCAGCGCGGGCCAGACAATCGAGCCGGTGGTTTCGGTTCCCAGCGCGAAGCCGACCAGCCCTGCCGCCGTCGCGGAGACCGGTCCCGCCGACGAGCCGCTGGAGCCTTCGGCGATATTCCAGGGGTTTTTCGTCTGTCCGCCGAACCACTTGTCGCCGTGCGCCAATTCGCCCGTGACCAGCTTGGCGATTAGCACCGCGCCTGCTGCGTCCAGGTGTTCGACCACCGTCGCGTCGGCGTCGAAGCGCTGGTCGCGGTACGGGGCAGCGCCCCAGGTAGTCGGGTAGCCCTTCGCGGCGATCAAATCCTTCGCACCCCAGGGGATGCCGTGCAGCGGGCTGCGGTATTGCCCCGCCGCCATTTCCGCGTCGGCGCGCCGGGCAGATTCCAGCGCCCGGTCTTCCATTACCGTGATCGTGCATTGAAGCCGGGGGCTATAGCGCCGCAGTCGTTCCAGATACAGTTCGGTCAACTGCACCGACGTGATCTGGCGGGTGCGCAGCAAATGCGCAAGCTGGGTGACCGGGTAAAAGGCGACATCTTCGAAATTTGCCGGCACCGTAACGTCTGCCGATGGGAGGGGCGGGTATTGGCGTGGCGGGGCAGGATGGGGTTCACCCGAAACGATGCGCGGGTCAAACCGGAGCGCGGGCGGTACGGCATTGGCAAGCGGGATGGCGCGTATGCTTTCGTAATGCGACCGCCGTTTCTGCATAAGCGGCAGCATCGCCGCGCGTTCGCCCTCCGTGAAGGAAAATCCGATCAGCTTCTCGGCTGCTGTGATGTCGCCTGTGGTGATGGGGTGTTCCTGGTCTGCGTCGTTTTCCATAACCGCTCCTCCATTCGAAAACGGAACAAGGTTGTCGTTCGAGCGGCTAGATTGTGCAGACGGGTGGGCAAAATGCAAATGGGGGCTGCAGATAGTGAGACGCCTGCGCCGTCAGCGTCGGCGGCGCCACGAAGCCGCGATTACCGAATCCTGAGGATGACCTGCGCGCCGTTCTGGCGTCTCGCAGTCGCGTTTTATCGCCTGAGCTGACCGGTCAGGCGCACGGCAAAACCGGATTTTCGGAAACGCGGGGCGCTGGGTGAATACTCGCCCGCGCCCCTGATCTGGCTGCGTTAAACGGTCATCGGCAGCGTTTCCGCTGTGTTCATGAATTCAACCGTCTTGTCGAAGTCGACGATCCCGGCGTCCGAGCCTAGCCCGGTGATCACGAGGCTGCCCGCTGCCGTCCCCAACCGCCCGGCTTTTTCGAGATCCCAGCCGTTGGACAGACCGACGATGAACCCGGCGCAGTAGGCGTCGCCACAGCCGGTCGAATCGACCACTGGCACTTTGAAGGCGGGGAGGCGAATCTCTTCCATACCCGCGCGGCAAATGCTGCTGCCCTCGCCGCCCATCTTGAAGACGGTGTGCCCCACACCCCGGTCGAGGACGAAGTTGATCACGTCGCGGCGTTTCTTCAGCTTGCAGATCATCATTGCTTCTTCAAGCCCCGGCATGAAGTAATCGACGTAGGGCAGGCACGGCTCGATCTTTTCGAGCAGGTCGGGGCGATCCAGCGCGATCATGTCGAGCGTGGTCGTGACGCCGTGTTCCTGGGCGAATTTCAGCACATCGCGCGTCGGTTCGCCGTCCAGCTTCGCCAGCAGGTACGTCCCGCCGAAGTGCAGGTAGTCCGCTTTGGCAAGCACATCGAAATCGATGTCGTCGATGCTGAACGTGGCGTTCGCGCCCAGCACATGCAGCGCCGGGCGCGAGCCGTTGGTGCGAATGGGCAGCATGGTCGCCGATGTCTGAACGCCGTCCTTGCGGACGAGCGAGTCGGTATTGATGCCGTAGCGCTTCATGGTATCGACGATGAAGTTGCCCATCTCGTCTTTGCCCAACGCGCCCATCGCCACAACGTTCGCGCCCAGCTTTGCCAGGTCGACGCTCGTTCCGGCGGCAGTTCCGGCTACCGTGATGCGAATCTCCTCGATCAGATCGACGTTCTGCCCGTCCGGGATGCGCGAGACGTAGCGCCCAAGAATGTCGAGAATGTGAATGCCTAAGCTGACTACCGTAGTCACGTGCCTCTCTCCTTATCCAGCCGCTTTTCAGGTCGCCTGCGCGACCGAGAGTTTCGTATCGAGCCGGTGTCCGTCGGAATCGAAGACGGTGATCTGGTCGAGCGGGCAGCACACCCACGCCGCACCGCTGACCTGCTGACCGACCTCGGCAGGCACTTTCGCTTTCAGGCGCCGGGCGCCGCTCTGTCCGGTCAGTAGATACTGTCCTCCCACGACGATGGACTTGCGCAGCACATCTCCGCGCACCGAGGTAGTCGTCTGCGTGGCGCTCACCACCACCTGTTCGGGGCGAATGCCAATCGAGACCTTGCGCTGTCCGGTCAGCCCGAAAACGGTCACCGGTGTTGGGAACAACGGCGCGCCGAGCCGGTCGGTGCTGCCGGTCGGTTCCACCGCATACTCGATGAAGTTCATGCCGGGGTTCCCCAGGAACCAGCCGCCGAACACATCGCTGGGGTGGTTATAAAGCTGGCGCGGCTTGTCGCGCTGGACGATCTCGCCGTTCTGCATCAGGGCAATCTCGTCGGCGAGCGTCATCGCCTCAGTCTGGTCGTGGGTGACGTAGATGATCGTCTGCTGGTGCTGTTTGCTCAGGTCTTTCAGGGCGCGTGTGAGCTGGACTTTGGCGCTCACGTCGACGTTGGTGATCGGCTCGTCGAACAGGATGATACGCGGCTGCCGGGCAACCGCGCGCGCGACCGCAACTTTCTGGCGCGTCCCGTTATCAACCTCGTTGACATCCTTGTACAGGCTGTCCTTGAGACCGAGGATTTCGACCACGCTCTCGATACGGCTGCGGCGCTCAGCGTCGCCGAGCTTTTCTTCCAGCAGCGGCAGTTCAATATTGCGGTAGACGGTGATGCCGCGATACACGACCGGATACTGAAAGACCATGCCGATGTTGCGTTTCGCCGGAGACAAGTCCGTTACACGTTCATCATCGAAGTAGATTTCCCCGGAAGTCGCCTCTTCCAGCCCGGCGATCATGCGCATCAGGGTCGTCTTGCCGCAGCCCGACGGACCGAGCAGACAGGTGACCGTCGAAGTCGGGAAGCTGATGGTGATGTCGCGGACGGCGACCAGGCTGCCGAATTCCTTGCGGAGTTTTTCCAAGCGTATGACTGCCATGTTTAGCTGGCTCCCTGTCCTAACCGCTGCCCCTGTTCCGAAGCGAACAGCACCAGCGATTCCGGCTGCACACCAAATGCGACCTTTCCATTGGCGACCAGATGGCTTTCATCGTGCCGCGCGACCGCGACCAGCGGGATGCCTTTGGCTTCCAGATAGACGACGAGTTCCCCGCCCAGGTCTTCCGTCAGCAGAATATCCGCCTGATCGGTCAGCCACCCGCTGCCGGAGCCGCCGGGTTCTATGCCGAAGCGGATATGCTGTGGGCGAATGCCGATCGTGACTGCCTGCCCCGCCGCCGCCGTGCCGCTCGCATGAACCGGGAAATCGAACAGGCTGGTTTTGCACCACAGCCTGCCGTTACGGCTTTCCAGCGCGCCCCCGAAGAGTGAGGTCGGCGGGAAGCCGAGCAGCGACATCGAACGAAGCTGCTTCGGCTGCAAATACAGAGTCTCGCATGGCGCGCTTTCGATGATGCGCCCGCCGTCGAGGATGTTAAGCTGTTCTGCCAGAATCAGGGCTTCGAGCGGGTCGGAGGTTGTGTAGACGATGGTCGCCTGCAGCGCTTCCTGCAGCCGCTTCAGGTCGTCGAACAACTGCTCGCGCAGCTTGAAGTCCAGCCCGGTCAGCGGGTCGTCCATGACGAAGATTTCGGTGTTCTTGACCAGTCCGCGCGCAATCGCCACGCGCTGTTTTTCGCCACCGCTCAGTTGGTCGGGGCGCTTGGGCAGCAGCGTCGTAATCTGAAGCAGTTCGGCGGTTTGCCGCACGACCGGATCGATCTGCTGCGGCTTCGCGCCCATCAGCTTGAGCGGATAGGCGATGTTGTCGTACACCTTGAAGTGCGGGTAGAGCGCGAACGACTGCGGAACGTAGCCGATGTTGCGCTCGCCGGGCCCGATCTCCGTCACGTCCACGCCGCGCAGCAAAATCTGCCCGGCGTTCGGTTTCTCCAGCCCGGTCAAAATGCGCATCAGCACCGACTTCCCGCAGGCTGGCTCGCCGTAGACCACCGAGAACGAGTTGGCGGGGATGGTCAGGTTCAGGTCATTCAGTATCCGGCGGTGCTGGTATTCTTTCGTAACGCCGCGAATTTCGACAACGTTCATGGCTAACGTCCCAAATGGATCAGCGAGGGTGCAATCGCGACCGAAAACACGACCAGCGCGACGATGATCACGGCGCCGACTAGCAGATAGACGAGCGTCTGCCGGAAGTTCGCCGTCGACGGAATGTTCCCAAACACGATTTGCAGCAGCGTGAAAAACACCAGCAGCAGCAGCCCAAGCTGGTAGACGGATTTGTTGGCGTTCTGCGCGATCAGCACGAAGCTGAACAGCAGCAGGATGATCAGCGCGCCTTTGGCGACCGACGCGAACGGTTGTCCGGTGCGGATCATACTTCACCTCGCACGGTTCCGAAGGTCATGCCGACCAGCAGGTATTTCTGGAAGAAGTAGACCATCAGGATCGGCGGGATCATGAACACGGTCATGAGCGTCGCCACCAGGGGCCAGTCGATGCCCGCGTCGGCGTACATATCCTGCGACAGAATGACCGGGATCATGGTCGTCACCCTGCCGCCGATGATGTAGTTGAACAGGAACTCGTTCCAGACGAAGATCAGGTTGAAGATGAACGCAGCGACGATCCCCGGCAGGATTTGCGGCAGCACCACCCGGAAGATCACGTGCAGGCGTGAGCCGCCGTTGATCAGCCCGGTCTCGTCGTAGCGCGGCGATACGCCGTCGATGAACCCTTTGAGTATCCACACCGTGAACGGGATACTGAACATGGCGTAGAAGGCGATCATCCCAAACCACGAGTCTTTCCAGCCGAGCGAGGTGTACATCAGGTAAACCGGGACGACGACCGCCGCCGCCGGAACCATGCGGATCGAGAGCAGCACGAACATCAGGAAGTTGGTTCCGGCGGGCTTGTAGCGCGAGAAACAGTACGCCGCCAGGAACGAAATAATGAGCGCGATCAACATCGCCGAAATCGAGATGATCAGGCTGTTGCGAAATGCTTCGGGCACGTTGGGGCGGGTGAAAAAGTTCTCGAAGTTCGCCAGCGTGGGGTTGAACAGGAACTTGGGCGGCGTCGCCAGAATGTCGTTCTTCGACTTGAACGCCGCCATGATGATCCACAGGACGGGCGAGAAGAACACCAGCGCGATAGCCCATAGGACGAGATGGTACAGCGTTTGCCGCCAGCCTTTTCGTCGCATCGGTCAGCCCCTTTCCTGTTGCCGAAGCCGAAGGTTGAGGACGTACAGGTAAATCGAAGTGAAGGCGATGGCGGTCAGCAGCAGCAGGATGGCGAGCGCCGACGACCAGCCCATGTTGAAGGCGTCGAATGCCTTACGGTAGAGCGTAAGCGCGATGAATTCGGTGACGTTGCCCGGACCGCCGCGCGTCATGACGAAGATCAGGTCCATCGTCTTGAACGAATCGATGGTACGCAGCAGGATGCCGAGCATCAGAATGAAGCGCCCGTGCGGCAGGATGATGTGCCGGAAGCGCTTGAACCACGATAGACGGTCGATCTGCGCCGCTTCCAGCTCTGCCTGCGGAACCGAGCCGAGCGCCGCCAGGGTGATCAGGATCATGAACGGCGTCCACATCCAGATATCCACCAGCAGCACCGCCCAGAAGGCGAGCTGCTCGTTGCCGATGAAGTTGACTTCCTGCCCGCCCAGCGACTTGATGAAAAAATTGAAAATGCCGAAGGTCGGCTCGTAGATCAGGCGGAAGAACGTGCCCGCCGCCAGCGGCGTGATGATCATTGGGGTGAACAGCATCGTCAGCGCGAGGCGGCGTCCGGGGAGATGGCGGCTTCCCCAGAACAGGATGCCGAGCAGAAAGCCGAGGACGGTTTCGAAGCCGACGCTGAACACGACCCAGATCAGCGTGCGGCTGAAGGTTTGCCAGGTTGCTGCGTCGTTCAGAATATCGGTGTAGTTGCCGAAGCCGAAGAATGACTCGGGGCGTCCGCTGATCAGGCTGTAGCGGTAGAAGCTCAGACCGATCATCCACAGTGTGGGGATCACGTTCCAGATGATGAAGAACAGCAGCACCGGAACCAGCAGGGCGAGTGGGAAGGCGCGGGTGTGATCCACCCAGCGCATAAAGCGCCGCCAGATGCGCGTCAGAGAACTGTGCTCGACCCGAACCTGCCGGACTGCGAGGAAATCAGCATTCGATCTATTCATTTCCATGGGCGTATCCCCAGTCTCTACGGGTGGGAGAGGGGGTGAGCAGGATGGTGCGCCCGCTCACCCCAAAATCCTGTCGGGATGTCGAACGAGACTATTGCAGGGTTATGCCGTCGCATTCGGCAGGTGGTGCGATGTCGGTGCGCACGTTGTCAAACAGAATCTTCTGCTGCTGGCAGGCGATCCAGTTGAGCGTGTTCATGGCATCGGAGACCTGACCGGAAGCATAGGCGGTCCAGCCTTCCTGCTGCACTGCGAGCATCTCGGAGTAGTTCGGCTCGTGCCAGAAGTCACGGGCGTTCCCATCGCTCAGCATGTAGCGGAATGCCGCGTTCCAGGGGTTGATCGAGTCGAATTCCGGCAGCTCCAGCACGGATTTCAGCCCAGGGTTGCCACCGCGCTTGGCGAATTCAAGCTGCGTTTCCGGCAAATACCACCAGGTCAGGAAGTCGTAGGCGACCTGCATGTGCGCGTCGTCGTTGAAGGCATTCACTACCCAGGGCTGCCCACCCATCGAGTAGACGCGCTTGATCGAACCGTCAGCCTGCTCGAAGCCGGGCGGTGGCACGACCATCACATTGTCGCGATTCTCCTCGGTGATCATGGAGAGACCGACGGCTGCCCACTGGAAGGCGGAGAACACTTTGCCCTGCGTGAAAATATCGACGTTTTCGGAAAGACCGAAGTTGAGCGCGCCGGGCGGCTGGTAATCCAGGAAGCGCTTATTCCACCCCATACCTGCGGCGTTGGCTTCGCTGTTCAGGATGCCGAAAATCTGCCCTGTCGCCGGATCCCAAATATCTCCACCAAGCGAGAACATGAACGGGTACAGGTACATGGTCATGTAGTCGTATTCTTTCGAATACTGCATGACCGTCCCGTACAGGTCATCCTCTGGGCGGGTGAAGAACGCTGCCATCTGCTCGAACTTATCGAACGTCAGCGCTTCAAAATCCTCGAACGTCTGCGGCATGTCCCAGCCATATTCGGCTGTGAACGCGGCGCGCTCGTCGGGGTCGAGCAGCAGGTCTTTGCGGACGAACAGCACGATCACGTCGGCTTCTTGCGGCAGACCCCAGATTTCATCCGAGCCATCGGGGTAGGTCTGGTAAGTGCTGCGCACGACCGGATCGTAAACTTCGAGGTCGAACTGAGGATACTGATCGAACAGATCGCTCAGCTTGACGATCCAACCGGCTTCCGCGAACGCGCCGAGCCACTGGCTGTCGGCGATAATGATGTTGTATTCCTGTGAATGGGTCGCCAGCGAAGTCGCGCCCTTCTGGAACAGCGCCGAGAAGGGAGCCTCCTGGAACGTGAAGTTGACCGTATAGCCGTAGTGCTCCTGGGCATAGGGCGCGAACAGCTCCTGCGCCATCGACACGCCCAGGCTGCTGGGCAGCCAGCCGCCGATGCCGAGGATTGACATGTCAATCGTCTGTCCGGCGAGCGGACTTGCTTCCTGCGCGCGAATCGGGGCGACGATCAGCATCGCTACAAGGACGAGCAGCATTGCCACCGTAATCTTGGGTCTACCGTTCATCAATCACAGCCTCCTGAAAATATGTAAATTGTGACAGGCGGTATTCTCTGTCGATATGAA
>JADLHH010000070.1 GCA_020848855.1 Anaerolineae bacterium
CCAGCCTGTCCAGCATCGCCTGACTGCCGCGATAGGCGCGCCGGATCACGGTGGCTTTGCTGCCCGCGCGCGCTGCCAGTTCACCAGACCGCGCCAGCACGCCCGCACCGCTCAGATAGCGGTCACCCTTGAACTCGCGGATGAACCGGCGCGCCTGCTCAAAATAATCCATCTCGATCCTTTCATCCTCACGCCGGCGTCCAGGGTTCGGGCGCGCGTGCCGAAAAATCCGTCATCACTTCGACCACCGCCGGGGCGTTCGCCTGCATTGCCTCGCGGATGGCGGGCACAATGTCCGCCGCCTGTTCGACCCGCCGCCCGAAGCAGCCCATCGTCTGGGCGATTTCGGCAAAGCTGATGTCTTTCTCGAAACGGTATAGTTCTTCTGGGTTGCCGGAACGGTTGGCGTACTGCCGCTGAATATCGGTAATGCCCTGGCTGAAGCCGCCGTTGTTGTTCACGACCGTCACCGTATGGATGCCGTAGCGCCGGGCGGTCTCCAGTTCCCCGAAGTGATACCAGAAGCCGCCGTCGCCGGTGAAGGTGATGACCGGGCGATCCGGCGCGGCGCATTTCGCGCCCAGCGATGCCGGGAACGCCCATCCGAGCGACCCTGCCGCCCGGATGTAAGTCTGTGTCGGGCGGGTGATGCGCAGCATGGTTGCCGTCCAGATCGCCGAGTAACCCGTGTCGCACACGAAGATCACGTCGTCGGGCAGCAGGTCGGTCAGGTCTTTGCACAGCCGTTCAGGGCGAATCGGCGTCTCGTCCGACTGGCGCAGCGGATCGTATTCGCGGTGCGTGGCATCGACCAGCACCCGCACTCGTGCGCGCCACGCCGATGTATCGGGCGGAGCGTCGAGCGCGCCGCTCAGCGCCGCCAGCGCCATTTTCGCGTCGCCCAGAACGCCGAGCGTGTTCGGGTAGCTGCGCCCCAGTTCCGACGGGTCGATATCGACCTGGATGATGCGCGTCCCCTGCTGCGGGATGCGCCACAGGTTGGTCGTCTGGTCACCCGTCGCGCTGCCCACGAACAGTACGAGATCGGCTTCGTAGACCGCGCGGTTGGCGCATTCCATCGAGTATGTGCCCACCACGCCGCTGCTCAGCGGGTGGTTTTCGGAGATGCTGCCCTTGCCGTTGACCGACGTGACGACCGGAATCTGCCCTTTTTCCGCCAGCGCGACCAGTTCGGCGGCTGCGCCGGACAGCCGCACGCCGCCCCCGGCGACGATCACCGGGCGCTGCGCCGCTTTGATCGAGGCGACCGCTTCGTCAATGAGCGTCGCTTCCGGCAGCGGGCGAAATGCCGGTATCGTCAGGAACTGCTTGTCCGCGCTGACCGCGAGCAAAGCGGTGGCGGCTTCCAGTTCGCGGGCTTCGCGCCCGGTAAAGTCGAGGTGAACCGGACCCGGCTTGCCGCTGGTTGCCTCGCGGAACGCCTGGCGCAGCAGGTGCGGAAGCTGCTCTAGCTGCACCACGTCCACGTTGTATTTGGTGACCGGCGCGTACAGCGGCGTGTGGTCGATCTCCTGATAGGCGTTGCGGTACTGCGCGACCGGCGGCTTCTTGCCGGTGATGGCGATCAGCGGTGTGTGCGCCAGATAGGCGTCCTGAAGCGCCGCCGCCAGGTTCGCCGCCCCGACCGACTGCGCCATACACACGCCCGGACGCCTACTGACGCGGGCGTAGCCGTCCGCCATGTACGCGGCGGCTTTCTCGCTGTGAACCAGAATGCGCCGAATGCCGAGCGCCTCCAGCTCCACCATCGCCTTGCGCAGGATGGCGTCAATATAGAAGACGTGGCTCACGCCGTAGGCGCGCAGCATTTCGGCAAGGAAGCGCGCGCCGTTCATCGAGACCGTTTCAAGTGTCATGGGGGAGTCCTGTTCGGTGGTTCAGGTCTGAATCCGGGTCGTCCAGACCTGCTGCCCGGCGTGATTGTCGAGGCATCCGGTAAACGGGTTCGGCAAAAATCATGGGAATTCGCCCAGAAAATATTGTGTACAATCTACTTGCGTACAATGTACCATTACTTTCGCGAATTGACAACAATGCGGATGCCGGAGAGTCGTCACTTCGAAAAGTCAGGATCGCACCCAATAAAAAAGCGCCCCTGTTGTGCAGAAGCGCTGTACCGGTCTCGTTCGCGGGATTTCGGGATGTTTAACCGTCGATGACGGGGCGCAGGAAACCGTGCGCCTCCTGAAGCAGACGCCGTGCAGTTTCCGCGTCTACGGCGCGCCGCTGCATGACGATGGCGACTTTGGCATTGTTGTTGGCGGCGGCGAGCAGTTCGCGCGCGGTCGCTTCGTCGACTCCGGTCAGTTCCTCCAGGATTCGGCAGGCGCGGCGCCTGAGCTTGTCGTTCGTCACCCGCACGTCCACCATCCGGTTGCCGTACACCTTGCCCGAACGCGCCATCGCCGCCGTACTGATCATGTTCAGCGTCATCTTCTGCGCGGTTCCGGCTTTCATGCGCGTGCTGCCGGTGATCACTTCGGGACCGACCGGCAGCGCGATTTTGATCTGCGCCAGATCGAGCACGGGCGCCGGATCATTACATGAGATGCCGACTGTCACCGCGCCGACTTCGCTACCGTAGCGCAGCGCGCCGAGCACGTACGGCGTCGTCCCGCTGGCGGCGATGCCGACCAGCACGTCACGCGCGTTCAAGCCGATGCCGCGCACGTCGGCTTCGCCCAGGTCGCTGCGGTCTTCTGCGCCTTCAGCGGAGTGCACCATCGCCGTGTTTCCGCCCGCGATCAGCCCGACGATCAGGTCGGGCGACGCGCTGAACGTTGGCAGGCATTCGACCGCATCCAGCACGCCCAGCCGCCCGCTCGTGCCCGCGCCGACGTAGATCAGCCGTCCACCCTGCGCGAAGGCGGCGACGATTGCATCGACTGCCTGGGCGATGTGCGGGAGCGCCTGCTTGACCACCAGCGCGACTTTCTGGTCTTCGTCGTTGATAATTTGAAGCATTTCGAACGTCGTATACCGGTCGAAATGCTCGGTTCTGGAGTTTGCTTCCTCGGTAAACATCACGGTTTTCTCCGACGGTTAAGCACCGGGCACGTATTCAGCTTCACCG
The DNA here is from genome assembly GCA_020848855.1 of Anaerolineae bacterium. The sequence goes on from JADLHH010000070.1 coordinate 3,095, forward strand.
ATTCACCGGCTACGACTGCGGGCGGCACAAGCGCTGCCACAGCCAATCGTGCAGCGAACGGCGAAACGCGATGATGCCGTCGTTGGCACGCCCATAATAAACGCGGTTCGTCATGCACGCGACGACAAGCTGCTCCTGCGGGTCGATCCACAGGCTGTTGCCGACGAACCCGGTATGTCCGAAGGAGTCGGCAGCGAACAAATCGCCTGCCGATGATCCCTGATACGAGCGCAGCATCCAGCCCAACCCACGCCGCTCGCCGTCGGTGACGGCGTGTTCGCGGGTTGCCGCGTGGAGAAGCGCGGGCGAGACGCCCGGCACGCTGCCAGTCAGCCACGCCTGACCAAAGCGCGCCACGTCCTGCGCCGTGCCGAACAGCCCGGCGTGCCCGGCGACTCCGCCGACGCCGCACGCATTCTCGTCGTGAACTTCGCCCCACACGCGCCGCCCGCGCCACAGCGCATCGACTTCTGTCGGCACGATGTCGGTCAGCGCGATATCTTTCTGAAGCGGGTTGAACACCAGCGATTCCAGTCGGAGCGGTTCGATCACGCGGGCGTTCATCGCCACTTCGAGGTCGCCGGGAGTTCCGTGCAGCCGCGAGACCACTTCGCCCAGCAGCATGAAGCCAAGATCGCTGTAGCGCACCGCTTCGCCCGGCTGCCCGACGAACGGATAGCGGCAGATCGCCTGCAAGCCGCGTGCCCAGCGCTTGCCGCGCTCGGCGGGGTTGACCTGTTCCGGGGGTTCCGGCGCGGCTCCGGCGGCTTCGTACACCGCGCGCCAGGGAGCCAGTCCCGACGTATGCGTGAGCAGGTGAAACAGCGTCACCTGCGCCGGATCGACCGTTTCGCCGCTGCGCTCCGGCGCGAGGGGGAGCAACTGCCTGGTGTGCGGGTCTTGCCCGCCGTCAACGCCGCGCGGCGTGGTCGCGCTGAATTCGGGCACGATGGCGACCAGCGGCGTATCCAGCCCGGCAGCGCCTTGGCTCAGCAGCGACAGCAGCGCCGTCGTCGTGAACAGCTTGGTCAGCGAGGCGAAGTCGAAGCGCGCTTCGACCGTCGTCGGCTGCGCTTTGCTCTCCGGGGCGATCCACCCCCACGCCCGGTTGACGACCTGTTCCCCGCGCAGATAGACCGACAGGGCGACAGCCGGAAACACTTTTCCCACGTATGGCTTGATGAAAGCGTCAAGTTCGGTGGTCAGCATCGAATCCCTCTTGCGCTCATGCCGAACTGCCTGGCTTTTTCGTTTGTTTCACACATGCCGTCGCGTCGGATCGCGATCGATTCGTGTTCGCCGAGGCGTCGACGCCGTCTTTTCGGGCATTTTTGACAAGTCCATCCGGCAATTCCCTGTGGAAGACTCGTTGCACTCCTCAGCAAGTCACGTTATCCTAGGGTGGACTATACCATACTATGCCGCTTCTGGGGGTGTCTCAGTTGCGGTGAATATGGAGCCGCCGTCCAATCCCTGTACCGAGTTCCGTCTTTTCATTGGAGGAAATCTGTTATGAAGCGACTTTTTGCGGTGATGGTTGTATTCGTGCTCGCCCTCGGCATGGTACTGCCGACATCGGCACAGGGCGACGCGCCGGAGGGCGTGTTCTACGGAACATGGCCCTATGTCCTGCCGCCCGATCACAGCCTGAATTCCTTCTCTCCGAGTGGTCCTACCGTCAACCTGGGGAACCTGTTCTGGAGCTATGTCGAGCTGCCGCCTGCCATCTATAACTGGGGAACCCAGGAATATGTGGGGCTGCTGGCAGAAAGCTGGGGATTTGCCGACGACAATTCCTACTATGAAATCAACCTGAAGCCCGG
>JADLHH010000071.1 GCA_020848855.1 Anaerolineae bacterium
CGCCGATTCGCGTCAATGCCATTCACCCCGGCATCGTCGGCGACAGCCCGTACTGGGCGAACCGCCCGGCAGGCACGCTCGACCCGACCATCGCGCGCACGCCGCTCGGTCGGCTGGTGACGGTGGACGAAGTAGTGAACGCCACCATCTTCCTGCTGGAAAATTCGGGCGTGACCGGCGTCAACCTGCGCGTCGATGGCGGCTGGATGCTGAAGTAGGCTCAGCCGGGCATTTCGACCAGCGTCATGTGTTTGCGCAGAATGGCAAGAATCTGGTCGCTGCTGCGCAGATCGCAGATGTCGGCAGGGTCGCCGTCGGCGGGAACCGGGATGCCGACCTCGGCAAAAAAGCGCAGCATCGGGTCGGCGGGTTCGTAAATCAGCAGCATTCGCCCGACGCCATCGCCCACATTTTTGAAGCCATGCGGCACGTTGGCGGGCACCTGCACGGTGTCGCCAACGCCCGCGCGGATGGCGTATTTCGCGCCCCGCTCATCCTGCCCGTAGACCTCAAACGTGCCTTCCAGCACATGAAACGTTTCCTGCGGCTCGTGGGTGTGCAGGAACGACGGTCCCCCGCCCGGCTGGCTGACGACTTCGACCGCCGAGTACATACCGCCGGTCTGCGCGCCGGTCAGGCGAACGTGGATGATGTCGCCGATCACGTACAACGCCGGACATTCGGCGGCTTGGATCGAAAAGTGACGGTCAGGCATGATGCACCTCCTGAGAATAGACCTCACCCCGGCTAACCTGCGGTTCGCTTTCCCTCTTCCAAATAATCGGGTAGAGGGGTAATTTGCTCCTCTTCTCCTCACTTGTGTGGGAGAAGGGAACGACGCGAAGCGTCGCGGGATGAGGGGCTTATAAGCGGTAGAACTACATCTGCGGCATTGTGAAGCCGGACTTGCTCACCACGTAATCGCGCGATTCGTAGACCTGGCGCTGAATCTGCCCGATGTCATGCCCCAGCAGCCTGCCGCCGCGCTTGAGCGCCCGCCCGGCGACGAACACCGTATCGACGTTGCTGGAATCCATGCCCCAGACGACCGCGCCGATGGGATCGTTGACCGGCATCACGTTGACGCGGTTCGTGTTCAGCAGGATGATGTCGGCTTCCTTGCCGGGCGTGAGCGTGCCGATCTTGTGATCCAGCCCGACGGCGCGCGCGCCCTGCACGGTAGCGAACTCCAGCCCGTCGCGGGCGTTGAGGAAATCCGGCGCGCCGCCCTCGCCCGACAGCACGCGGTCGAACACCAGCGCCCGCTGGAGCGACAGCACCGTGCGCATTTGAGTGAACATTTCGCCGGGCACGTTGGTTTCCACATCGACGCTCAGGCTCGGCTTGAGACCGCGATCCAGAAATTTCTGGGTCGGAACCATGCCGTGCCCCATCATCATCTCGACCGGCGCGGCAATCGAGATCGTGCCGCCGGTATCGACGATCATCCTGATTTCGGTGTCGTTGAGGGTGGTGCAGTGAATGTAGGTCGTGTCTGACGCCAGCAGCCCGGCTTCGCCCATCGCCTGTAGCTTGCCGTGCCGCCCGAACGTCCCCACGCCAACATGAACGCTGATGCGAGCATCGACGCTGCGCGCCAGCGCCCACTGGGCTTTGGCGGCTTCGAACGGCATGAATTCGGGACCCATGCTCGCCAGCGCCAGCGTCAGCAGTTGATCTTTGGATGAGAACACGTCGCGCGCCAGCCGCCGGAACTCGTCGTCGTGTGCAGGGATCGGCGCGCCCCACCAGGGATGCCCGTAGCCGAAGATCACGCGCAGCCCGGAGTCTTTGAGCGCCCGCAGCCCCTCGCGCGTGTGATCGGGCGTCGCCTGAATGTGCGACCAGTCGAGCAGCGTGGTGATCCCGGCGTTGATCGCCCCCAGCAAGCCGACCAGATTGCCCATGTACACGTCTTCGGGGCGGTAAGCGGGAGCTAGCGTATTGAGGATGAAGGCGAGATAGCTCTCGTCGCCTTCCAGCGGCACGTTGGTGCCGATGTTGCGCAGAATCCCCTCCCAGGTGTGACGATGCGTGTCGATGAAGCCGGGCATGACGATCATGTCGGACGCATCGATCACTTCGGCGTCGCCCGCCGTGACATTCGGACCAACGGCGGCGATCTTGCTACCGTCGATCAGCACGCTCGCTTTGTAAAAGTTGCCGACTTTTGCATCGAGGCTGAGGACACAGCCGTCTTTCAGTAAAATTCTGGACACTGTAAACCCCCAATTTTCCAAATCAATCGAGCTTGCTCAAAAGCGTGTTTTAGTTATCGGTATACTTCGCCCAGTCGTGCTCGAACCGGAACACCTCTTTCGCCGGGGGCAGCGGCGACTGCGTTTCCAGCCAGCGCACCGGCTCTATCCCCTTGTTGGCGAAGCTGTGAACACAGCCGACGCTCGTCCACACCGCGCTGCCCGCCGTCAGGTGGTAGACCTCGCCGTCGCACACCGCTTCGACTTCGCCGCCGAGGATGAAATACGACTCTTCGAAGGTGTGGTCGTGCGGCGCGATCTTCGCGCCCGGCAGGTATTGGATCAAAAACAGCGACTGGTGAACCGCCCCCGACGAGCGATCCACGAACATCTTGATGGCGACGCCGGTGGTGGGGTTGAAGCCTTCCATCTGCGACGCCTCGCCGGGGCGCGGAAGCTGCGCCTCGTCAAAATGCCCCACGCTCGCCGCCGACGCATCCGGCGCGGGCGCGCTCACAGGCACGTCGCCGCCGACGAAGAAGGTATCCCGTCCGTGACCGGGCGGGCGCGGCTGCGGCGACTGGTTTTCCAGCCAGCGAGCGGTCTGATCGCCTGTACAGCGCCAGCCGTGCCGCACGCCGGTTGGGATCAGCCCGTAGTGCCCGGCAGACAGCGTGTAAGCCTGATCCTCGATCATCAGGATAAGCCGCCCTTCGAGGACGTAGAACGTTTCCTCGAAGGCGTGCAAATGCGGGTCGATGCTGCCGCCGGCATCCAGCACACAGATGCCCGTGCCCATGTGAACCGACCCGCAGGCGTGATCGACATACGCCGCGCGCCGGAAGCCGCTGCTGTGCCCGTGATAGCCTTCGGGCGTGCCCGCGCTCGCCAGATCGACCGTCGACACGAAGTGCATGATCGGACTCCCTTCAGGCTAGGCGTTCGCGGCAAGGCTCTCTAGGACTTGCACCACGACCGCGAAATCCCGGTCGCCGAGATTCATCGCCTTCGCCCGCGCCAGCAGGTCGGCGGCGACGGCGGTCGTCGGCACGGTCACACCCAGTTCGCGCGCCAGTTCGACCGCCAGCAGAATATCCTTCTCCATCATGCCGACATCGAACCACGCTTCGTCCGGCAGGGCGGCGATGAACGGTCCGCGATACTTGAGCGCGGGCGACGCGATGGCGCTGCTCAGCATCACCTCGACCGCCTGCGCGCGCGGCACGCCGGACTTTTCTGCCAGCAGCACACCTTCGGCGAACGAGACGACCTGCGTCAGGATGCTGATGTTGATGGCGATCTTCATCGCCATCGCCTGCCCGCTCGCCCCGACGTAGAAAACCGTCGGTCCAATCGCCTGCAGAATCGGAAAAATCTGCTCGTAGGCGGCTTGTTCGCCCGCCGCGATGATTGTCAGCTTGCCCTGTTCAAGCGTCAGCTTACTGCCGGAAACGGGGGCGTCCAGCATCGCCGCGCCAGCAGCCGCCACCTGCGCCGCCAGGCTGCGGATCAAGCCGGGGCTGTTGGTGCTCATCACCACGTAGATTTTGCCCGCGCTCAGCCCGGCAAGCACGCCTTCATCGCCCTGCA
>JADLHH010000072.1 GCA_020848855.1 Anaerolineae bacterium
ACTTGGCTTTGATATTCTGGAACAGCAGGTATGCCAGTCCCAAGCCAATCGAGAGCTGGAACGGCACGGTTCCGAGCGCGAACATCACTGTGATGTTGAAGCCGCTCAGGACTTCGCGGTCGGCTTCGGCGAGCGCACGGGGCAGCTCGACCGCCAGCGCGTAGCCGCCGACCACCAGAACTGCCGCCGCCAGCGCCATCGTGACGAAGCGTCGGTCGCCTTCCTGTTTGACGGCGCGCTGCCAGATGATGTACGCCGCGATCAGCAGCGCCACGCCCGCGCTGATGAAGATGATTTGCGACCAGATGGGCAGCGCTTCACCGCTCTCCTGAGCGGCGGCGGTGGCAGCGGCGATCTCGGAGAGCGTTAGCTGCATCAGCAGCGTTCCCACGCCCGCCGCGACTATCGAAGCCGTGCCCCAGAACAGGAATTTCCCGCCGGTTTCCGAACGAACGATCCGCAGCCAGACGATGCTGACGACCAGCGCGGCGATTCCGACCAGCAGGAACTGGCTTCCGGCAGTCGCCGCTTCCGGGTACTGGAAGCTGGCAGCCAGTTCGCCGGTGAACAAGCCCGGCACGCGCTCCTGACCGCGTACCCGGTTAGGGATGTCGAGGATGATCGGGATCAGGATCACGATCCAGTTAATCAGCAGCAGGGTCGCCGCGCCGTTGAGCGCGCCGGGAATCAGCCCCGAAAAGGCGTGGACGCGCTCGGTCTTCTGCGTCCACATGCGCCAGACCAGGCTAAGCCCGAAGACGAAGATGCCAACCGACAGCCAGAAGAACAGCACATATGCCAGGCTGCCGAGCGCCTGCTCGTAGTTGCTTAGCCCCAGGTATTCGCCGGGGAAGCGCCGCCAGCGGTGCAGGCTGACGAAAAAGGCAAAGCCCACCGGGTAAATGCCGAAGATGAAAACCAGTAACAGTGCCGGGAACAGGAACAGGTACGCGGTGAAATTCTCTCGAAGCGTGCGTCCCCGGCGGGTTGTAAGCCATTTGCTAAAGCGAGGAAGAGTCGCCATCACGTTGCTGTCGTCTCTGCGCGGGCTGAGCCTGTATTGTAGACGATTTTGCCGGGGCGAATCAAAATACCAATGGTAACTTTCAACAAAACTTAAAGATTGTCTGCGCTTGTTAACAGAAGCTAGCTCGAACCCGCCGTCACCAGCGATCCCCTGCCAAGCGTCAGGTATTCGGCGATAGGGCTGCCCGCCAGGGCTTTGACGATCCCGCTCAGCAGGAGTTGGGCGTTCTCAGTTGGGTCGATGGTGACCGCGCTTCCCAATGCCAAATCCTCACGAATGTAGCGGTTATCGGGCTGCCCGCTGCCGGCATTGACGATGAACACATCCTGCGGGCTGATATTTGCTTCGGCAAGCGCGTCGACCGCGCCCAGCGCGGCGTCGTCGGTGATCGTCAGGATGGCATCGAAATGTGTGCCTTTGGCGATCATGTCGCTGACAAGCTGGCGCGCCTGGCTGCGTGTGTAGGCGGTCATCGGTTCCAGTACCTGCGCCTGCGGCGCGGTTTGCTGCAGCCCGGCGATAATACCCTGCGTGCGGCTCTGTCCGGCGCTCGTATCGAGGAAGGTGAACACCGCGACTGTTCCGTGACCATCGTGTTCGGTCTGGAGAATCTGCCCGGCGTAGATGCCCTGTTCCCGACCAAGCGCCTCGTCATCCATTTCGATTTTGACCCCGTAGGATGTGTTATAGCGCTGGGTGAGCACCAGGGGCAGTTTGGCGTCCTGCAGCGAGTGGATCGTGTCGTCCAGCAGCGGCTCGCCAAGCGGGCAAAGGATGAACGCCCTGGCGCCTTCGATCCGTGCCTGCTCGACCATCGCCATCTCGCGCGCCGGGTCGCCTGCGCTGTCGTAGATGTGCAGTGGAAGCTGGTGCTGCCCGGCGTGGTCGCGCAGGGCATTTGCCACCATCCCCTGAAAACTGTCGTCCAGCACGCATGGCATATAGGCAATGAATCCGTCCGGCTGAAGCCGTTCGCGAGCGAGCGCGACTTCCGCGTCGGTTAGCGAAACGTCCGCCAGCGTGGCGCGCAACCCCAACTGGACGTTCATTGACGGCGCGCTGCGCGACTGCGAGACGAGCAGCCCCGCGATCACCAAGATCAGGATGACGATAATCGGCACCGCCGCATAGACCATGCGGCGCTGGTGAATCACGCGCTGGACAGGTCGCGTCGTGAACTGAAGCAGCCGCGCGCTAATCGAGGACTCGTTGTTCTGAATCGCGGAGCGAAGCTCGAAATCCATTTCCTCGGCGGAAGCAAAACGGTCGCCTGGTTTTTTGCTCAGCGCGCGCAGGATGATCGCTTCGACAGCGGGCGGAATCGCCGGGTTGAACTGACGCGGCGGCGGCGGCTTCTCGTGCATGTGCTGGTACAGCAGCGCCGACACCCTGCCTTCCGCGCTTTCGAACGGCAGCCGACCGCACAGCATGTGATACAGAATGATGCCGAGACTGTAGATATCCGCAAGCTGGGTTGCCGGCTCGCCCTGGATGACTTCCGGCGCCAGATACGCTGGTGATCCGGCGAGATGGGGGGGCAATTCGTCGAGGCTGAGCGTCACGTCGATCAACTGCGCCAGCCCGAAGTCGGTCAGGTAGGCGTTGCCGTTTTCGTCCAGCAGGATGTTGCTTGGCTTGAGGTCGCGGTGGATCACACCTCGGCTGTGGATGTAGGCTAAGCCGCCGGCGATCTGCGTGAACAGGTCAACCGCTTCGTTGAGCGGCAGCGCGCCCTTGTGCAGCAGGTCTGCCAGCGTGCCGTGCCGCAGGAGGCGCATCGCGAAATACGCGGCTTCGCCTTCGAGCAAGCCGTAGCCGTAAACCGGCAGGATGTGAATGTGCTCCAGCATCGCGATCACTTCGGCTTCGCGGGTGAAGCGCTTCAGAAAATCGCTGTCGCCGCCGGGGTGCAGCTCGATGATCTTGAGCGCCACCAGCCGGTCTACCGAACACTGGCGCGCCGAATAGACCATCGCCATCCCGCCGCGCCCGATGGCTTCCTCAATGATGAAATCGCCAACCTGTCGACCCGTCCAGTTGGACGCGAAAGTGACGGACATCCTTGCGGCGCTCTCTCCTTTTGTTAAATTATAACATTGCCTGGAGAAGGATAAAATAGAACACCTGGCTCTGGCAATCGATGTCAAAGACGACTGTATGCCCTGCACATTACAGCATCGTGACGAGTTTAGTGGCTGCTGATTGCGCTCGTAGGGTAAATTGCGCGGTGTGCCTACGCACGAGGAGAAATCAGGTTAGTTTGGTTTACCGCCGATAAACCACAAGATATGGTTGTGAACGGACAGATGTTAGTCTAACAAGTATTATAAAAAATGCAAGTTTTGATTAATGTCGTTAGAAATTATCCGCCGCGCGCCTGCAAAATCTGCTGTGTCAGGATTTCGCCGGGGGGATACGTGATGATCTCCGGGACTTCGCTGCCCGCCAGCATCTTGACAATGGCATCGACGGCGCTTTGCGATGCCTGCTCGCGGTTGAGCGCGACCGTGCCGCGCAGGAACGTCCCTTCGCGAATCAATTCCTGCGCGTAGCTTTCGCCGTTGGCGCTGACGATGATCACCGAATCGGGGGAAAAATTGGCTGCCTGCAGCGCCTGGATCGCGCCATACGCGCCGACATCGTTCAGCGACAGGATCACGTTGAAATCGGTGCCCGCTTCGATCAATGCGCGTATGGTTTCGCTGCTTTCTGCTTCGGTAGCGCCCTCATAGCGCCCGATGAAAGTTGCGTTGGGAACCATCTCGCGGAAGCCGGCTTCCATGCCGTCGGCGCGGCTCTCGGTAGCCACCAGCCCCAGCCGCGTCAGCACCACGACTTTGGCTTCGTCGGTGCGTTCGGCGTTGAACGTCTGACCTGCCAGCCTGCCGACCACCAACCCGACATTGTAACTGCCGGAATCGAGTTTCACGCCATAGGCATTGTCGAACAGCGTGATGTAGACCAGCGGGAGATTATTTGCCTGAAGCATGTTGATCGAGTCTGTCAGCATGTCGGCATTGATCGGGCAGAGAATGAAAGCGCGCGCGCCCTCGGCGCGTGCCTGCCGAAGCTGCGCGACCTGTGTCTGGGCATTGTTGTCGGCGTTGTACACTTTGTACGCCAGCCCGAATGCGCTCGCCATATCACCCATCTCGCGGGCACGCGTCGCTGACGTAACGGTGTCCAGCGAGCAGGCGAGGTGAGCCACAAACCCTTGCGCGCCCAGCCGTGCCTGTGCCGCCTCGATCTCATTGGTCGTCGGCGTCACGTCCGACAGCGTGCCCTGTACCCCGGCGGCGATCTGCACCGGAATGTCGATCGTGCGTAACCGGGAGTTCAACAGCATAAGCGTGCTCATGATCACCACGAGCATCACCGCGCTCACCATCGCGACGCTGCGGAGCGGGAAGCGGCTGGTCCTGGAGAGCTGCTGTAGGCGGCGCGGTGTGCGCAGCGCGATCATGCTGCGGATATTCGGTTTTCTGCCCAGCGCCAGTGTCAGATCGTGCATCATGTCGTCGACCGACTGGTAGCGGTCATCCGGGTTCTTCTCCAGCGCCCGCAGGATGACGGCTTCGACTTCGCTTGTGACGGTCGGGTTGAGCAGGCTTGGCGGCGGCGGCGGCTCCTCGACGTGCTTGTACAGCAGCGCCGAAATGCCCATCTCTGTCAGTTCGAACGGCGGTCGTCCGACCAGCATGTGATAGAGCAGAATACCAAGGCTGTAGATATCGGAGCGAACATCCGCTGGGTCGCCGCGCACCTGTTCCGGCGCGACATATGCCGGTGTGCCGACCAGATTGCCGGATTTCGTCAGGTTGATGGTGCTGCCCATCATTTTTGCCAGCCCGAAGTCGCTCAGGTAGGCGGTCCCGGCGTCGTCCAGCAGGATATTGCTCGGCTTGAGGTCGCGGTGGATGACGTGTTTGTTGTGGGCATATTGCAGCCCGCGCGCGATTTGCGTGAAGATGTCCGCTGCCCGGTGGAGCGGCAGTGGACCTTTGCGCAGCAGGTCGGCAAGCGAGCCGCCGCGCAGGAGTCGCATCGCCAGGTACGCGAATTCGTTCTCGACGATGCCGTGTCCATAGATCGGCAGGATGTGGATGTGTTCCAGCACCGCGACGACGGCGACTTCCTGGGCGAAGCGCTGGCGGAACTCGTCACGCTCGTCGTAATTGGGGGTGAGGTCGATAATTTTCAGGGCAACATAACGGTTCACTGAAATCTGGTGTGCTCGGAAGACGGTTGCCATGCCCCCGCGCCCAATCCGGTCTTCGATAACGAAATCGTCAACACGCTTTCCGACCCAGCGTGGTTGCACTCGCTGCACTCCCAGTTAACCTCACCATGACCGGCAAGCTAAGTATAGCCGAACGCTGAGCCTGCTATCAACTACCAGAAGCCTGAAACCAGGAATCCGGGCTGGGCGATGGGTGCGCTGCGATTCTTACGGGTTTGTCATTGCTCGGACTGCCGGGTCGTCAGCGTCTCGCGGGTAACCACCGAGCCGGGCGGAACCAGGTAGATTTCGGGAACCGTCGCGCCTGCCAGTAGCTTGACCATCGTGTTGATGGCGGTCTGCGAGAACAACGCGCGACCGACATCCACCGACGCGCGCATGAAATGCCCGCCGCGGATGTAATCGCGCGCCACCGACTCTGCATCCACACTGCTGATGATGACCGACTCCGGGTCGAAATCGGCTGCTTCCATCGCGGCGATTGCGCCGTAAGCGCCAGCGTCATTAATGCTGAGGATCACGTCGAAGTGGATGCCGTCAGCGATCAGGTCGCTCACAGACTGGCGTCCGTTGTCGGTTGTGCCGCCCACATAGCGACCGACAATGCTGACATCCGGCGCGGTTTCAAGCACGCCGGCTTCCAGACCGTCGGCGCGGGTGACGAGGTATTTCAGGTCGGGATAGTCGAGGATGATCACGTCGGCGTGCCCGCCCCTTTCGTCGCGGATGATCTCCCCCGCGGCGCGTCCGGCTTCCAGTCCCATCAGGAAGTCGTCCCCGGCGATCAGCACGCCGCCGAATGTCTCCACTTCAGACGACATCAAGACCAGTGGTATCCCCGCTTGCTGTACCGACCGCAGCGTGTCGCTGAGGATTTCAATATCCAGCGGGCAGACGATCAACCCAACGGCTCCGTCGGTACGTGCCCGCTCGATCTGCGAGATTTCGGTCGCCTTGTCGTTATTGCTGTCGTACACTCGCGTGCGCAGGCTGTAGTGGTTGGCGAAGTCGGCGACCTCGCGCGCCTGCGCCGCGTGAAACTGGCTGCTCTGGTTACAGGCGACAAAGGCAATGAAGCCGGCGTCGCCCATCCGCGCCTGCGCGCGGGCGATCTCGTCGTCAGTGGGCTGGGAATCCGCCGCGACTGCCGTCTGATCCTTAAGGACGGTCGGCGGGGTTACCCTCAGTGTGCCGACATCCCGCATCAGCGCCAGGGCGATCAGCAGAATTACCAGCAGGATGGCGGCGATGCCGATGCCCATGTACATCCGCCGCTGGTTCCGGGCGCGCGCGATAGCGCTGGGGACGGACGGCTTGCTGTCGCTGTGAACCGCCGGATAGCTGCTGGTGCTCACCCGACGCCCCATCGCCTCGTTGAGGGCGTCCGCCATCGCCTCAGCCGTTTCGAAGCGCTCGTTGGGGTCCTTGTTGAGCGCCCGCAGCACGACCTGTTCGACGCCCGGCGGTATGGACGGGTTGTGCGTGCTGGGCGGTTCCGGGTCTTTTTCAAGATGCTGGTAAATGACCGATACGACGTTGGTGTCCGATGCTTCAAACGGCGGATGCCCGACCAGCAGGTGATACAGGATACAGCCCATACTGTAGATGTCGGAGCGATAGTCAATCGGGTCGCCACGAAGCTGCTCCGGCGACATGTACGCCGGCGTGCCGACGATGTTGCCGGATTTGGTGATATGCACCGAGTTTTCGACCATCTTCGCCAGCCCGAAGTCGGTCAGGTAGGCGTTGCCCTCGCTGTCGAACATAATGTTGCTCGGCTTGAGGTCGCGGTGAATCACACCCTTGCTGTGTGCGTAATTCAGCCCGCGCGCCACCTGCGTGAAGATGTCGGCGGTGCGTTCCAGTTCCAACGGACCGCTCGCAATCATGTCCGCCAGCGTGCCGCCGCGCAGCATTCGCATGGCGATGTAGGCGATCTCGTTGTTCACAATTCCGTAATCATAAATCGGCAGAATATGGATGTGTTCCAGCGAGGCAATCGTCTGCGCTTCGAGCGCGAAGCGCGAGCGGAACTCGTCACGTTCGCCGACGTTCGGGTCGAGCGAGATGATCTTGAGGGCGACCGAGCGGTTGATCGACGGCTGGTAGGCGCGATACACCGTTGCCATCCCACCTTTGCCGATTCGCTCCTGCACGGTGAAAGCATCAACCTGCTTGCCCACCAACTGATCAGTGTACACCCGAAAGCGTCTCCTAAGTTCGACACATACATTACAGAGTATAACATTTTGCGAATGGGAAAACGAAAAGGTTCCGTGGGGAAATCGCACAGGAATCCCAGGCGGTTTGAATTATAATCAAGCGCGTGAATTGGGTGAAGGAAACAAACGTATGTTCAAGAGTTTCGCAGCAGGACTGCTGACGCTGCTTTCCGCCGCGATGATGGCGGGCGGTGCGCTGGCGCAGAGCGCCGTACCCGCTTCGTGGCATCTGAACGGCATTACGCACATCTACCAGGGTTGGAATAACTGCGGACCCGCGACGCTGACGATGGGCTTAACCTACTATGGTTACGACGCCGATCAGTACCCGGCGGCGCAGTGGCTGAAGCCGAATGCTGAAGACAAGAATGTCAGCCCCTGGCAAATGCTGGAATACGTCAACACGCAGGTCGGTGGAACGGTCTACGCGCTGGAGCGTCAGGGCGGCACGCTTGACCGGCTCAAGCAACTGATCGCCAGCAATTTTCCCGTCCTCATCGAAGAAGGTTACGACCCGCCGGGTGAGAATCTCGGCTGGATGGGGCATTACCTGTTGATCTCCGGTTACGATGATGCGGCGCAGCAGTTCACGACGCAGGACAGCTACAAGGGACCGAATATGGTCTACAGCTACGATCACATCACCGAATACTGGAAGCATTTCAACCATCTGTACATTGTGCTGTACGACAAAAGCCGGGAAGGGGAGCTGATGACGCTCCTCGGCAGCGACGCCGACCCGAATCAGAACAACTACAACGCGCTGGTGCAGGCGACTCAGGACGCGCAGGCGAACGCGCAGGATGCCTTCGCCTGGTTCAACGTCGGCACGAACTACGTCGCGCTGGGCGACTTCGAGAAGGCAGCCGCCGCCTACGATATCGCCCGCAATCTCGGCTTGCCCTGGCGCATGATGTGGTATCAGTTCGGGCCGTTTGAAGCCTACTATCGCATGGGGCGCTTCGACGACATGCTGGCGCTTGCGGACGCCAACCTGAACGACGGCGGCGGGCAGTACGTCGAGGAAACGTTCTATTACGGCGGGCTGGCGCGCGAAGGCTTGGGGCAGAACGACCGCGCGATCAACAATTTCAACGGCGCGATCAGCTTTAACCCCAACTTCACCCCGGCGCGCGCTGCTCGCGATGCCCTGCTCGCCAAGTCCGGCTAAACGCGCGAAAATGTAGGGGCGAGGCACGCCTCGCCCGGAGCATATTCACCCGCCGCCGATCATCAATTGGATCGGCGGCGGTTTTTGTATATGCTATGACATAGGGGGATGTCTTTCACCTGCCATCATCAAATCGTCGTCGGGATCCTCGCTCTGGTCTTCGCAGATCGGGCGAGTGAAAGGCAGTCAATGACGCGGCTCTGGCTGTTGATCATCGTAATAGGCTGCTTCGCCGGGGTTCCCGTCGCTGCCGAAGCGGGCGATTGCGCGCCGGCGGCGCTCTCGGCAGCATTCACGCAGGCATTCAACGACGCGGTCACGATTGCGGATCGGGCGCTGCCGTATGCCCGGTCGCCGCTGTCGCTGCCCGAAAATGGCTACGTGGTCGATGATGGCTGGCGGCTGTGGATAGGGATGAATTCCGGGAGCCTGCTGCCGTCCGCCGCCGCCGGAAACGCGCCCCAGTTCTGGATTTTTCACGTTGTTACCGGGACGCTGACCGGGGATGCGCCGCCGCCGACCATCCATTTCCCCCAAGCGGGGCTGCTCGCCACCGTTGCGACCACCGAGTCTCGCGGCGCGCGTTTGCGCGGCGGACCCGATACGCAGTACCCGCAGGTGGGCACGGCGCCGCGCGAAACGACTCTGGCAGTTACCGCCGCCGTCCGGCTGGGGGATTACGACTGGCTGAGCGTCGGCGCGGGCAACGATTGGATTCGCAGCGATCTGGTTCACGTGAATCTGCCGGACGCGCTGACAGCGCAGCGGCTGGCGGTCGACTGGGACGTGACGCTGCCGCCGTATGTTGATGCCGAGCGCCATGAGCGCTGTCCGCTGCCGGGCGCGCTCATGATCCAGACGCTGCCCGGCAGGGTCGTCGCCTACGATTTCAACGGATTCACGCTGCTGCAAAGCGGTACGACCATCATCACCTACGACAATTTTCGCGCCGTCGAAGACCCCGGCGCGATACCCACCCGCTTCTTCTTCACCAACGTGCAGGGATCGCTGGAAACCGTCGTGCCGGGCAAGCCGATCCGCGTGGTCGATCCCGGCTTCACGTTCGCCGTCGATTTCGACGCCGACGGCACACGCCGTTACGTCTCCGGCTTCACCCAGGACGAGCAGGAACTCGGCGCTGCTGCCTGGGTTTTCGCCTGTAACGCCGCTAACCTCTACGATCAGGCGGTTGCCGACGCGACCGGCGCGCCGCTGCTGTGGTATTCGCCTTCCTGCGGGGCTGCCAGCACGTTCGGCAGCCTGCACGCCGGCTGGAGCGAGGCAGTGGCGATGCTGCAAGCCGGGGAAGCCTTCCTCAAGGAACAGTACCTCAGCGCCGACTGACAGCGCTAGTCTTCCGGCTGGTTTGTATTGACGTGGCTGCTGAAGAACGCCCAGATCAGCTCGGTCGCGTCGATGTCCTGCGTCGTCAGCCCCAGATTGAAATTGACGCTGATCGGGTGTCCAGGCCAGGTATGCCCGCCGAAGTACACGCCGTAGAGCATCACGTCGGCGGCGCAGCCGTTCATCTGCTGGCGCATGACGACTGTGTAATCGTCTGGCGCGGAGTCCGGCAGGACTTCGATGGCGAAATCTTCGGCGCAGGCATTATGGTCGCGCCAGAAGCCAATCGTCTGCGCGGCGGACAGGTACGCGTTGGGGATGCCCGTCCAGGGGATGACGGGGTCGTCGGTGCCCTGGACGACCAGCACCGGGATCGGCAGCGTGCTGTCGCAGTTTTCGAGCAGGTACAAGGGCATGGTCGAGGCGACCGAGGCGACCGCCGCAAACCGGCGCGGCAGTTCGCAGCCGGCGCGGTACGACATCATCCCGCCCATCGAATAGCCGGTGGCATACACCCGCAGCGGGTCGATATTCAGGCTCCGCTCCATGAAGACGATGATGTTGTCGAGGAAGCGCACGTCATCCACCACGCTGATGCGCGGATTGCCCGGTCGGTTGTCGTTCCAGGCGTTGTTGATGCCGTCCGGGTAGACCACGACGAAGTTCTCGCGGTCTGCCAGCGCGTCGAAGCCGGTGAGCGACTCGGTGCTCGCGCCGTCGCCGCCCGCGCCGTGCATGACGATCACCAGCGGCGTGGGGTCGCCGTTGTAGCGTTCCGGGATGTAGACCTGGTAGACCCGTTCCAGGTCGCCGACCGGCTGGCGGACGGTGTAGCTGCCGGGTCCCTCGAACGACGACTGCGCCTCCGCCGTCGCTTCGGGCGTGATTTCGGCGGATACCCCGGCTGTCGCTTCCGGCGTGGGTTCGGGGGTTTCGTCCTGAGCGGCGGCGCTTGCGCTCGCTACCAGCAGCCCGATCAAGGCGACAAAGAACCGTTTTTTCAACATGAGCAGCCCTTTCAAGCAGTCTGCTTGCATTACTGCGAAAGCGCGCGCGGCGTTCATTTTTCGGAGTGGTGCATATGTAACCGCAGGGTTGCCAGACTCTCTGTGTCCTCTGCGGTCTCTGTGATTGATATTTGGAAGTCCTACCGCCGGCGCATGATGGTCGTCAGGTCGGGCGAGGGCAGCCACACGGTGAAGGTCGAGCCGCGATTTTCGCCCGCGCTCGACGCCGCGATCGTGCCGCCGTGCGCCTGCACGATCTCCTGCACAATCGCCAGCCCCAAGCCGGTTCCGCGCTGCGGTCCGCGCGCTTTGTCCACCTGATAGAAGCGCTCGAAGATGCGCGGCAGCTCCGACGGCGCGATACCCTGCCCGGTATCTTCGACCACCAGCTCGACCCCGTTGCGCCGCACCTGCGTGCGAACGGTCACTTTGCCACCCGGCGGCGTGTACTTGATCGCGTTGCTGATTAAATTGGTGACGACCTGCACCAGCCGGTCACCGTCCCCGGCGATCTCCGGCATCGACGGCGCGGTTACGTCCAGCTCGATGTTTTTCTCCTGCGCCATCATGGCGAGCCGCTGCGCCACTGCTGCTGTGATCTGACCGAGGTCGATGGCGGCGGTCTGCATCGAAAGCCGCCCGGCTTGCAGGCGGGCGAGGTCGGTCAGTTCGACCACCATCCGGTTCAGCCGCTCGGATTCTTCGCGGATGATCTTCGCCGCCTGCTGCGGGCTGCCGATGCCGTCGATGATCGCCTGCGAGTAACCCTGAATCGACGTGAGCGGCGTCTTGAGGTCGTGCGAGACGTTGGCGAGGAAATCCTGCTGGGCGCGCTGCTCGGCGCGGACTTTGTCGCTCATGCTGTTGAACGCCTGCGCGACGGCGCGGATTTCTTTCGGTCCGCTCAGCGGGACCGACTGGTTGTAATGCCCTTCGGCGACTTCGGCGGCGGCTTTGGACACCGTTTGCAGCGGCTGGGCGATGCTCCGGGCGATCAACACCGCCAGCAGCACGGCGAACGCCAAGCCGATCACCGCTGCCTGCAGCAGCACCGGGAATAATTCGGCGCCGAACTGCGAGAGCGCGTCCTGCAGCGACTGCGTTGGGCGCGGGTCGGCGAACAGCAGGGCGTAAGTGTTCTGGCGCTGGCGCAGGCTGGCGATGCCGACGAACAACCACTGCGCGCCCGATGGGTCGGCGAACGAGCCGCGCAGCGCGTCGATACTGGTGTAAATATTGCGCGTGACCGCCGCCGGGATGATGTAGCGCTCCATCTGCCCGCCGAGCGTGTCATTTTGCTGGAAGATGCCATCGCTGTCGTACAGCACGGTCTGGTCGTCGGTATCGACCAGCAAAATGCGCACCTGCCGTTCTGTTGCGACCTGCGAAAGCGCGGTGGTCAGGTTGTTCAGGTCGGCGCGGGTTGGGAAGATCAGGTTGAAGCCGGTCGTGTCGAGCAGGTCGCGGATATTCAGGTTGACGGCGAGCGTCGCCAACTGCTGGTAGGTCTGCTCCGGCGGCGCGGCGCGCGTATTCAGGATCAGCACCAGCGCCCCGCCGATCAGCGTAAGGGTGATCGCCAGCAGGAGCAGGTAGGAAACGAACAACCGGGAGCGCAGACCACGCAGCATTATCGAACCTGAAAGGACTGAGGGCTGAGGACTGAGGACTGAGCAGGCGATGATTGCGATACGAAGTTCTGTTCTGAGCGCCGACTGCACAACACCGAGGAAAAGACTGGTCTCTTGAATGAAACAACACTCGACAGCATGTGTTTTTACTCAGTCCTCGTTACTCAATTCTCAGTCCTACGTATCGAGCCGGTAGCCCACGCCCCACACGGTATCGATGGTCGCGCGCATCCCCTTAAGCTTGTGGCGCAGGTGGGCGATGTGAACGTCCACGGTGCGCGTCTCGCCTGCGAAATCGTAGCCCCACACGATGTCGAGCAGCTTTTCGCGGGTGAAGACCATGCCGGGGTTGTTCGCCAGCGTCACCAGCAGGTCGAATTCCTTCATGCGCAGGTCGATTTCCCTGCCGTCGACCGTGACGACACGCCGTTCCGGGTGGATGGCGAGGTTCTCGATGGTGATAGCGGAATCGGCATTGGCGGGCGCGGGGCGTCCGGTGCGCCGCAAAATGGCGCGCACGCGGGCGACCAGCTCGCGCGGGTTGAACGGCTTGGTCAGGTAATCGTCCGCACCCAGTTCCAGCCCGACGATGCGGTCGATATCCTCGCTGCGCGCCGTCAGCATGATGATCGGCACGTCCGATTCGGCGCGGACGCGGCGGCAGACTTCCCAGCCGTCGAGTTCCGGCAGCATCAGGTCGAGCACGACCAGATTCGGCTTGTCCTGAAGGATTTTGTGCAGGGCGGTTTTGCCATCGGTCGCGCTGGATGTCCTGTAGTTCTCCTGCTCCAGATACAGTTTCGCCAGGTCGATGATGTGCTGCTCGTCGTCTACGATCAGGATGGTTTCAGGCATCACCTTCTCCCGAAGTATCTGCGTTGGTCGTGTCCGGGGCAGGAATGGCTTCCGGCGGCTCGATTTGGTTGACCAGCACTTTATCGACGCGGTTGCCGTCCATGTCCATGACTTCGAAGTGCAGGTTCGTCCAGTCGAACGAATCGCCCGGCTGCGGGATGTGCCCCAACTGCGCCATGACGAAGCCGCCCAGCGTCGAATAGGTATCGTGCGCGCCCGGCAGTTCGTCAAACCCGAACACGCGCACGAAGTCGTCCACCGAAATCAACCCGTCGATCAACCACGAGCCATCGTCGCGCTGGGTTGCCTGCGGCGCGTTTTCTTCAACGTCGCCGACGATCTCTTCCAGCAAATCCTGCATGGTGACCAAGCCCGCCATGCCGCCGTATTCATCGATCACAATGGCG
>JADLHH010000073.1 GCA_020848855.1 Anaerolineae bacterium
ACCAGCGCCGCGTGGCTTCGGGGCGAACCGCGCCGAAAGCGCGCTTTACGCGCCGCCAGCGTTCCGGCTCGCTGCCGCCGCCGCTGCTGTCGGGGCGCGAGCGCAGTATCCCCCGCTCGGTGCTGACTTTCGTTTTAGCGGTCGTCATCATGGTCTGCGTCGGGGTGATGGTGGTGATCGGCGTCGGTATGGTCACCCGCGCGCAGCAGCAGTACGACGACATGCAGTGGCGCGCTTCCGCTTACGGTCGCCCGACGCTGCCCTTCTCGACGCCTGTCCCGAACGAATCGAACGTCGAGTCATCGATATCGCCCGCGTCCACCATGCTGCCGCCGGTGATCAACCCGGCGCTGTCGGTGGCGTCGTCCGCTTCCGTGCTCACCGAGCCGCTCGGCTCGGCAAACGGCGATCAAGCGACGCTGACGAGCTTTTGCGATCAGTTCGGCATCCCGGTCTCGATCCGTATCTTCGATTGGAATGACTGGTCGACGGTCGATCTGCCGAATCCGCTGGTAGCGCAGATGCCGATCAGTTGGGATGCGAGCGGCGATCTCTGGCGCGGGTACGGCGTCGCCAAGCCGTTCGACCAGCCCGACGACACCCGCGACCGCTGGCGGCTGACGCTGTTCACGGCGGAAGGTGTCGAGCGCTGGATTTACGTTGCGCAAAGCGACTCGACGCCGGACACGCTGTACGCCTATGCCTACCAGAATATCAACCCCTTCGCCGACGCCAACGGGAACCATTACGGCTACCATCCGTGCCGCGCCTTCGCCCTGCCCGCGACGCAGATGGACGTGCTGCTGAGTTCGGCGCGCGCCTACCGCAGTTCAGGCAGCCGCTTCCCAGAATTCGCCGCGCCGGACGACCCGCGCTGGGTATCCGGCAGCGCCATACCGCTCGCCGGAAGCTTCGAGGTCCGAACCGTGCCGACACGCGCCAACAACAGCCCGATCCAGATCGTCGCCAGCGCCATCAACGGCTATTTCATCGTGGAAGCCGATTGGGGAACCTGGGTGCAGGTGAAGATCGGCAACACGACCGCCTGGGTCGATACCTCTACTGTTCGGCTGGAGACAGGTTCATGACGCTGATCTACCATATCACCACGCGCGCGGCGTGGGCGCAGGCGCAGCGCGACGGAGCGTATCGCACCGAATCGCTGACTCAGGAGGGGTTCATTCATTTTTCCGGGGCGGAACAGGTCGTGCGCACGGCGAATTTGTACTACGCCGGGCAGCGCGAACTGGTGCTGCTGGTTGTCGACCCGGCGCGGCTCAAAAGTGAACTGCGCTACGAGCAGCCTGCCAAATCGCCCGGCTCGACTGCAAGCCGGCGTGACGAATACTTTCCACACCTGTACGGCACGCTCAACCTGGATGCGGTCGCAGGCGTGGTCGATTTTCCGCCCGACGCTGGCGATACGTGGTCGCGCCTGCCGCCGGAAGCGAGCCGCTAACCGACTCTTGACCCCCCTACACCGTTGTGCTACCATAACGATCACCAGTGCCTGTAGCTCAGTGGATAGAGCATCTGCCTACGGAGCAGAGGGCCGGGGGTTCGAATCCCTCCAGGCACGCAGCAAGAAAAACGCCTCGTTTCGAAACGAGGCGTTTTTCTTGTAAGGAGCGGTTCGAGTTTTCAGCGTAATGGGCACACATGAAGCTGAATACGCTTCATGTGTCCGACCTCGACTGCGCTCGACTTTGCCGGACTGAAATACCAGCACAACCTAGTCAATGACAGACAGCGCCGCGCACGATGTCCCCGGCGTCATGTAGTCACCACTGATCCATCCCGTTTGCCCATCGTAGGTAACCCGATACCAGCCATCTTCGGTGACGCCGTCGGTGGTTACCGCCGTTCCATACGGAATGGAGAGATAGACACTGCTGTTTTCCGTCGTTAGCTGGCTGCGCAGATTCAGGTTGTAATTGATGGTTAACATACAGGTTGATGTCGCGTCGCTGGCGATGCTCGTTTCCGGCTCGACCGAGGTGATCTCCGTCGCGTTAGGGGTTGGCGTTGCCGTCGGGAAGACGATCCGGCGAGCGATCTCGACGTTGAACGACTGCGTGCCGATTTTCGCTTCCTGAAGCGATATTTCTTCCTCGGTGCCGCTCATACTGGCGCGTGCCGTTTGCAGCGCCGCGAGTTGATCCTGCGCCTGCTGATACTTGAGCTGCAATTGGGCGATCTGGTCATCGGTCATGCTGTTCGCAGCGGAGCTATACGAAGCCTGCGCGCTGGCGACGTTCGCTTCGGCGACCGCCAGTTCCGAATCCGTCGGCGGCGCTAACAATTCGTCCATCGAAATCTGCGCGCTTTCGAGATTGAGCATCGCCCGGTTGTACGTGTTCCAGGCGCTGGAAGCGTCCAGGTCCGCCAGAACTTCGCCCGCGCGGACGTAATCGCCCACATTTGCATAGACGCCGTTGATCGCGCCGGAAGTCTGGAACTGGAGTTCGATTACCGACGCGGCTTCGACCGATCCCAACGCCGAAACTTCGCTGGTGCTGGCGGGAATTTCGGTCGCTGCGGGTGCAGCCTGTGCCGTGAGCGGTGATACGGTCGGGGTGACGTCCGGCGCCGACTGACCAACGATCTGCGTGCTGACCCCGACGAGCGGCAGCGCAACCAGTACGCTGATGAGAATGCCAAAGCCTTTCTTCCTGAATACCATCCAAGACTCCATTCCGACGCTTTCCATTACCCCTACCCCATTAAGGCTAGTTCTCGGTTATTCAGGAAGTGTTCAGAAAATGTTGGCTAAATTGGAATTGTGAATTCACACGCCGGCACAGTCCGGGTCGTGTTCAGAATATCTGAGGTGCATCGGGGAGCAAACTGTCTGGTCGGCGGATTTTGTACCATGATGAGGATGATCTTGTAATGCTGAAGCCTGGGGACAGGTCTGTGCAGATTCGCAGATTGGCGGAGTAAATGCTCGGCTACCAAATTCGCGCCGCGCTCAATGCCTGCTCGGTCGTGCCCACGTTACCTGTCATGACGGGATAATCACCAAAGATCATTGGTTGCTCTGCCGTTGCCAGGATGCGTGGAACTCATATACTGGATTTATATGTCGCCATCGATCCTCACCACGAAGCTTTACATTCCACCGGCTCGGACGAACG
>JADLHH010000074.1 GCA_020848855.1 Anaerolineae bacterium
AGCCTGGGGGTGGTCGCGCTGGGGCTGCTGATGGCGCTCGCCCTGGCATTCGGACCGGGCATCGTCAAGCGCTGGAAGAAGAGGCGCGCCAAGCGGGCAGCGGCACGCGCCGCCCGACTTGCCGAAAAGAAGCGGCTGGAAGCGCGGAAGAAACGCCGGCGCGCGGCGAAGCCTGTCGTGGTCGAAGCCAGCGACGACGATGCCGAGGCGGACGATGCCGACGAAACCGAGGCTGAAACACCGGCTCCGGCAGCCGCGCCGGAAGCCGTCCCCGCCCAAGCCCCGGCAGCCGCAGCCGCACCGGAAGCGGCGGCAGCCGAAGCGACCGAGGAAAACAAGGAAGAGGGCGAAAAAGAAAAGTCGCCCGAAAGTGATATGGCTTCGGCGATGGCGGACATGCTCGACATCTTCGCCGACGAGGACGTGAGCGGGCGCTACGATACCCTCCTGAAAGGTATCGAAGTGGGCAGCGCCGAAGAACTTCTGGAAATGGCAAACCGGATCGCCGCCGAGCTTGGCGCCAAGACCGCCAGCCGGAGTGGTTAAGGAAAAATACGATGCGTTCAGACGAGACGATCAAGCGATTGACCTCCGAACTGCGTGAGGATATGCGCCGCGAGGCGGACACGAAGAAGACCGCCCTTTTCCACGAGCCGACGGACGCGGCTCCCGACGGCGTACATGTCTGGAAACTGCGGCTGGAACTCTCGCGCGATCCTGCCGTGACCTTCGACCTGACTATCGACCGGGAGATCGCTGTCGGTCGGGACGAAGCCGATGGCGTCACGGCGCTGTTCCCGACCGTCGACGCCGAAGGGCTGGGCATGTCGCGCAAGCACGCCGCCTTCCGCCCGACGGCGACGGTGCTCTACCTGCTCGACCTGGGCAGCACCAACGGCACGCGCATCAACACCCGTCCGCTCGGCGTGAACGTCCCATACCCGGTCATGAATGGCGACATGGTCTCGATCGGGCGGCTGGAATTCATCGTGCGCAGCGTCCAGATGCCGCGCGTCTCCGACTCGCATTCCAGCGCCAACCGTAACGACTCCGAAGCGGTCATGCCGATCATCGCGCGGGCAATCGCGACCCAGCTTGCCGTCCACGACGTGATCAAGCAGGCAATCGAAATGGCGCGGCTGTATACGCCCGCCGACGAAGTCAGCGTGTGGCTGATGGACGAGATGACCGGCGAACTGTTCCTCGAATCGGGCGAGGGGATGGAAAACCAGAAGGTCTTCCAACTACCGATGGAAACCACGCTCGCCGGCAAAGCGATACGGGAAGGCAAGCCGCAGCGTTCCAACCGCCAGGCAGACGGCGCACCGATCAAGCTCAAGACTGGCTACATTGCCGAAGGCGTGATCTACGTGCCGCTGACGTTCGGCGACGTGCCGACGGGCGTGATCTCGGCTGTGCATCGGGAGCCGGGTAAGGTCTTCACCGACCAGGACGAGAAGCTGATGGTGATGATCGCCAACATGACCGCCATCGCCATTCAGAACGCGCGGCTGTACCAGCGCACGCGCCAGGACTTAACGCGGCGCTCGAAGGTGGTCTCGGCGTTTCAATACGCGCTGTCGCAGGATGTCAAGCAGAACCTCGGCACCATCGTCGGCTATACGTCGATGCTGCAAACCGACGATATCTCTCCCGAAGAGGCGCTGGAGACGCTCGGCGAAATTCGCGGCGCAGGCGAAACCATGCTCGACCTGATCGAGCGGCTGACCAGCATCGCCCGGCTGAGCCTGGAGCCGATCACCCAGCGCGGTCCGTGCGATCTGGTCGACGTAGCGAGCCGGGCGCTCGAAGCGCTCAAGCCGAGCGCCGACAGCCGAAAAATCCGAATTCACGCGCACGTCGACGGGGAACCGTTTAATATCTGGGGCGACTCGCAGTACCTGTTCCACAGCGTCTATAACCTGCTGGAAAACGCGATCACCTTCACGCCCAGCCGGGGCGATATCGGGCTGCGGCTGGTGTTCGCGCCGGAAGGCATCACAATCGTGGTCAGCGATACGGGTCCCGGCATCCCGGAAGAAGAGTTGTTCGACCTGTTCAGCCGCTTCTTCCACCGCAAGCCCAACGACGATTCGCAGGGCATCGGACTGGGACTGGAGATCGTCCGCACCACTGTCGAGGCGCATATGGGCACGGTCACGGCGCATAACCGACCGGAAGGCGGCGCTGAGTTCGTGATCACGCTGCCAGCCAGCGCGCGCGCCGGCTGGATGGAAGGCGCAGGGCAAGCCGAATGATCGTGCTGCTGGCGCTGTTCGGCGTGCTCGCGGGATGGCTGGTGAGCATCGCCGGTGACATTCTGATTCGTTACAGCAGTACCCCGATTCCCCGCCCCGCGACCACAGCGCGACCCCCTGCCCTATGGCGGTTGGCGCGCCAGCCCAACGACCGCGCCAACCGCGTCGAAGCGCTGCTGGAAGTGGTCAGCGGCGCGGCGTTCGCGGCGATCTACGCGCTGCACGGCGATACAGTCGAGACGGTGTGGCTGCTGTTGATCTACGCATTTTTCGCGCTGATCACGATCATGGATTATAAATATCGGGTAGTTCTGAATATTCTGACCTATCCGGGTGTGGTGATTGCGCTCGTGATCAACGTCGTCGTGCTGCGCCAACCGATACTGCCGATCCTGCTGGGAATGTTCTTTGCATTCGGCGTCTTTTATCTCACCGCCATGCTGCGCCCCGGCGGACTGGGCGGCGGCGATATCAAGCTGGCGACGCTGATGGGCGCGGCGTTCGGCTTTCCGACGGTGCTGTGGGCGCTGATCGTCAGCGCGGCAGCGAGCGCGATCGCGATCATCGGGATGCTGACCGTCCGTCGTGGGGCGAAACGGTCGATTCCCTATGCGCCGTTCCTGTGTCTGGGCGCAGTCATCATCCTCATATTTAGCCCTGTGCTGCCCCTGCCCTAAGCGGATCGGCTTTGACCATGTCTCCTGACCAAGCTCCTCAGGAAGAGGAACTGGAAAGCTCACAACCCGGGCGAGCCACGCGCTTCGTCCCGTGGGTGTTCGCGCTGGCGCTGGCGCTGCTGTTCGTGCCGGTCTACCTGTTCGGCGGGGCGCTGGACGAGTCCAGCGATCCGCTCGCGACCGAGATCGAGATGCTTCAGGTGACAATCACGTCGCCGCCGCCGGTTCCTTCGGACGAAGCGGCGCTGGCGGATCAGCTACTCGAACTGCGCTCGCAGATCAACGGGTTTCAGGGGCTTCCGGCGACGCTGGTTGCCGGGCACATCGACTGGCCCGCGATCATGTCTACCATACGCAGCTACGACGCCGACATGATACGGCTGACCGCCTTCACCAGCCAGACGGGGCAGCTTACGCTTCAGGGCGAAGCCATGCAGGAAAGCGCCGTACTCGACTACGCGCACCTCCTGGAGCGAACCGGCTTCTTCTCGCGCGTGAACGTACAATCGATCACTGTGAACCCGCAGCCGACGCCCACACCGCCGCTGGACCGAACCGGAGACGAGGAACTGGCGGAGCCTTACATGCCCTTTGTGTTCTCCCTCACCGCCGATTTGGCAGGAGCGGCTCGCTGATGGATTTCGAAAGCCTGCGCGCCCGGCTGTTCCAGTGGCTGCCGATCTTCGTGATCCTGATGATCCTGATGGGCATCATTCTGTATGCCGCGCGAAATGTTGTCCCGCGCGTGCAGTCGTATCAGGAGCTTTCCGATCAGGCGGAATTGCAGCGGGCGGCGGTCGCCACGCTGATCGCAGCACAGAACGACAACGACAACATCGTGCTGCTCAACCGCCAGATCGAAAACGCGCAGCAGGCGCTGGACGAAGCCAGCACCTTCTTCCTGACCAAGCGCGAGTCCGAGCAAGTGCTCGACCGGCTCTACGCCTATGCGTATTCGAGAGGGGTGCGCGTCACCACGCTGCAGGCGCAGCAGCCCGCCCAGCAAGCGGGGACTGAAACCGACGCGCCCTACGAGACGGCGCTGTATCAGCTACAGGTCACGGGCGGGGTCGCCAACCTGATTGACTTCGTCGCTCGCTTTCAGGAAGCGTCGCTGCCGAGCGTCAACATCGTCAGCATGTCAATTGCGCGCAGCAACGACCAGGCGCTGCTGACGATGGGGCTGCTGATCTACACGTCGAAGTTTGCGTCCGGGCAGGCGCTCGACCAGTTCCCGACGCCGCTGCCGACGCTGACGCCGAGCGACACGCCGACGTTCACGCTGACGCCCAGCCCAACCCTGACGCCATCGCCGACGCCCACCACAACCGTCATCATTCCGACTGTGACGTGGACGCCGTCGGAAGTTCCGGCATCCCTGACACCCACCGAGACGCTGACGCCGACCGAGACGTATACGCCCAGCCTGACGCCCACCCCCGCGCCGACACGTGTCGACTGCCCCGGCGCGCCGGGGTCGCTGTTCCGGGAAGGCGATATCGCCATCGTCCACTTCAACCAGTTGGGAGCGCTGCGGCTGCTTTCCGACCCGAACGCGACAGTACTCAGCACGCGCACCCAGGCTTACGACAACGACCGCCTGGAAATTATCGCCGGACCAGTGTGCGGGGAAGGCAAGCTGTACTGGTACGTCCGCAATACGACGCGCGGCAACGCGCTCGGCTGGGCTGCCGAAGCCGAAGGCTCCGACCGCTACATGTGCCCGGAAGCCAACCCGGAGTGCATCGGCTAGCGATTGTTTGGCAGCAGAGGACGATACGCCAGAATCCGGGTGCTAATCTCCCAGAATTATGCAGATTTACACAGATTCCTGCTAGAATGAACCCGCCTATTTCCAGGTGTGGATACGAGGTTCATTCATGCAGGTGAATTCGCACGGGCAAACGGGCGTGCTGATCGCGCAGCTTGGCACACCGGCTGAGCCGACGAGCCGGGCGCTGCGCCCGTACCTTCGTCAGTTCCTCTCCGATATGCGCATCATCGACTATCACCCGCTCGTATGGCAGCCGATCCTGCGGGGGATCATCCTGCAGACGCGCCCGCGCCGTTCCGCCCGGCTGTACGCGCGCATCTGGACGAGCGAAGGCTCGCCCCTGCTGGTGTATTCACGGCGGCAGGCGGACGGACTGCAGGAACGCCTCGGCAGCCAGTATCGCGTTGTGCTCGGTATGCGATACGGCGAACCCAGCATTCGTGACGCGATTCGCACGCTGGAGCGGGACGGCATCGACCGCATCATCGTGCTGCCGATGTACCCGCAGTATTCGTCGACGACCACCGCTTCGATTTACGACACGGTGTACGAAGCCGCCGCCGGGAAAACTTTCCCGCTGACGCACGAGCGCAAGCGCTTCGTGCCGACACTGCGCTTTGTCGAGCCGTATTACGACCACCCGCTGTATATCGCGGCGATGCGCGACCACCTGCGCAAAAGTATCGCCGCGCTGCCGGACGCGCCGGATCAATACATCGTCACGTTTCACGGCATCCCCCGACGCTACACCGAAACCGGCGACCCGTACCGCCAGCAGAGCGAACAAACCGCCCACCTGCTCGCCGAAGCGATGGGCTGGCGCGACGACCAGTGGCAGATCAGCTTCCAATCGCGGTTCGGTCCCGAAGACTGGCTGGAGCCATACACCGAAGACGTGCTGGAACACCTGCACGGGAAGGGAATCGAGCGCCCACTGGTGTTTTCGCCCGGCTTCGTGACCGACTGCCTCGAAACGCTGGACGAGCTGGGTAACGAGGGACGCGCGCAGTTCGCGGACGGCGGCGGCAGCCCGGATGGCTTTCACCTCGCCGC
>JADLHH010000075.1 GCA_020848855.1 Anaerolineae bacterium
ACTCTACAGCACAGAATTGAACCGTTTCAAAAAGCGTATGGCAAGTCGAGTTTTTTGTCAAGTATCTGCATCGCATCATCAGGGTCACCCCACCCCGCGCTGGCTTTCTCGCCCGGCAAAGGCGGGGTATATTACCCGGCAGACACGGCGCATCGGCAAGGAAAACCGGCATGACCGCAATCACCATTCGAGATGTCCAGATCATCATGACCCAGCCGCTCACCCAGCGGATGGCGGTTGTCAAAGTCGTCACGTCCGAGCCAGGGCTTTACGGCTTGGGCTGTGCCACGTTCACGCAGCGCTTCAACGCCGTTCGTGCGGCGGTCGAACATCACCTCAAGCCGCTGCTGATCGGGCGGGACGTGAGTCGCATCGAAGACATCTGGCAGCAGTCGATGGTCAATGGCTACTGGCGCAACGGTCCGGTACTGAACAACGCCATCTCCGGGGTCGATATCGCCCTGTGGGACATCAAGGGCAAGCTGGCGAACATGCCGGTTTATGAGCTTCTCGGCGGCAAATGCCGGGAAGCCGCCGCCGTCTACACCCATGCCGACGGGCGCGACCCGCAGGAAGTCGTCGCCAACGCCCAGCGGTTCCGGGACGAGGGCTACCGCTACATCCGCATCCAGATGGGGGGCTACGGCGGCAGGCACGCGGGCGACATTCGCCCGGCGGGCGCGCTGGACGGCGCGTATTTCGACCCGCGCGCCTATATGCGCAACATGCTCAAGATGATCGAGACGGTGCGGGCGGCGCTCGGCGACGAAATCGAGCTGCTGCACGACATCCACGAGCGGCTGACGCCGATTGACGCGGTGAATTTCGCCAAAGCGGTCGAACCGTTCAACCTGTTCTTTCTGGAAGACGCGCTCGCCCCCGAAGACCTCGACTGGTTCGCCCAGATTCGCGCCCAGTGCGCGACGCCGCTGGCGATGGGCGAGTTGTTCAACAACCCGCTGGAATGGCGCACGCTGATCGAGCGCCGCCTAATCGATTTCATTCGGATGCACATCAGCCAGATGGGCGGGCTGACGCCGGCGCGAAATGCCGCTATCCACGCGGGCATTTACGGCATTCGCACCGCCTGGCACGGTCCCGGCGACGTGTCGCCGGTCGGGCACGCCGCCAACCTGCACCTCGACCTGTGGGCGCCTAATTTCGGGGTTCAGGAATGGTGCCGCTTCCCGGAACTGGTCTACGAAATGTTCCCCGGCACGCCGGAAGTGCGCGACGGCTACATGTATCCCAACGACAAGCCCGGCTTCGGCGTCGAAATCGACGAGAAGCTCGCCGCGAAATATCCGTGCGAGGACGAAATTCTGGAATGGACGCAGACCCGCCTGCCGGACGGCAGCCCGACGCGCCCCTGAGCACAGCGCCGTTCATCCATATTGGCGCGCGATGTGGAGCATCACCACTGCCAAAGGTAACAAATGTAACTGGCAGCCTCAGTAACTCTGCCTGATGATCGGGAGAGTAACTCGCTGTCAGAGTCCGGCTGGTACCATGCTCCACAAGAACTACCCTGCTGTACTGGACAACCCGGCGCAGAGGGCATGACATGAACCTCGTCAAGCTCGCCCTCGCCGCCGAACGCTTCGCCCAGACCCAACCGCCCATCACGGTGCGGGCGATGCAGTGCGTGCGCGCCCGCGACAAGACGGCGGCGTGCGACCGCTGCGTCGAAGCCTGCCCGGCAGGCGCGATCCAGCTCGAAAATGGCGTCCAACTGGACACCGAAGCCTGTATTCGCTGCGGGCTGTGCCTGCACGCCTGCCCGACCGACGTGTTTTCGGGCACGGATGACGTGCATCGATTGTTGTTCTGCGCGTCGCAGTTGGTTGACCGCGAAATACTCGACGTCGCCTGTGCGATGCACCCCGATCCTGCCTCTACCGACCCCAAAACCGACGCCGTGATCACCACCACCGGCTGCCTGGCGGCGCTGGGCGCGTCGGCATATCTGAGTCTGGCGGCGCAGAACGTTCGCGAGGTGCGCGTGCGGCTGGACGCCTGCGCCCGGTGCCCACTGGCGACGCTTCAGCCCGCCATCGAAGCAGCGGTCGAGCGGGCTGCCGGGCTTCTCGACGGGCTGGACGACGGGCATCGAGTGGTCATTGCCGAGCCAGCGCAGCGCCCGAAACGCCGCCCGGTCTACTCGGTCAGGAATCCGCCGGTTTCGCGGCGCGGACTCTTTCAGGCGCTCTCCCAGCGCGGGCGCGACCTGCTGCCCACGCTCGAAGGCGTCGGCGAGCGCCACCGGTTGATCGAAGCGCTGCGCCAGCTCGCGCCGGACGCTCTGGATCAGCCGATGCCCGGCAGCGATTTCGCCGCTCTCACCGCGTCCGACGCCTGCACCGCCTGCACGACCTGCGCCCGCATCTGCCCAACCGGGGCGCTGGAATTCGCCCGCAGCGAGGAAGCCTACCAACTAACCTTCTCGGCAGCCACTTGCGTAAACTGCGGCTTGTGTATTAAATACTGCGAACCGGGGGCGCTGCAGCACAGCGGCTCGCCGTCCATCGGCGACGTAATCGCTCCCTACGCCGCGATCCTGCACGAGGGGACACTGCGGCGCTGTCGCCGGTGCAATGCCCCATTTGCCGGGCACTCGGACGATGGCTTATGCCCGATCTGCTCTTTCCGCCGCCAGCATCCATTTGGCGCGCAGTGGAAAGCGCCGGCGTTTCCGAAAACGAATCCAACTAGCACGACACGCTCAGAAAGGTAACGCGAGGATGGCTCAATTAGCGGATTTCATCGAAGAGGCGAAACGGCTGCACCATCACCTTTGCCCCCGCCAGGTGATCGGGATGCGCATGGGGATGCTGGCAGCCGAACTGCTCAACCTCCAACTGCCGCAGGACGACAAACGGCTGTTCACCTTCGTCGAAACCGACGGCTGCTTCGCTGATGGCGTCGCCGTTGCCACCGGCTGCTCGCTGGGGCATCGCACCCTGCGCCTGATCGATCACGGCAAGCCAGCAGCCACCTTCATCGATACCGAGACCGACCACGCGGTGCGGATTTTCCCGCATCCAGCCTCGCGCCAGGCTGCCCGCGACCTGCTCCCGCAAGTCGACGGTCACTGGCAGGCGATGCTGGAAGCCTATCAACTGCTTCCGGCGGACGCCCTGCTGTCCTGGTATCCGGTCAGCCTGACGATTGATCTGAAAGCGCTGATCAGCAAGCATGGACCGCGTGTGAACTGCGCCGCGTGCGGCGAAGAAATCATCAACGAGCGCGAAGTCATCGTTGATGGACGAACGCTCTGCCGCGCCTGCGCCGGGGATTCGTACTTCACGCGCCAGCCGGAAGCCGTCCTGCAAACCCAGCGCTAAGCCCCGAAGTAAAAACCCGCTCCATTCCGGGGCGGGTATAACCAAGCGACTCCCCTCTTCCCAACAGCGGGTATACTTACGCGGCAGCCATCGGAATAATCACGAAACCACCGCTTAGGAGCGAAAATGATTCTGGTTACGGGTGATCAGAAGAACAGCGGCAGCGATATCGCCTGGAATTTACTGCGCGCGGGTAAATCTGCGCTGGAAGCGCTGGAACAGGGCGTGCGCGCCGTCGAAGCTAACGTGGACGACGATTCGGTCGGGCTTGGCGGCTACCCGAACGCGCTCGGCGAAGTCGAACTGGACGCCGGCGTGATGGACGGGCGCACGCGCGCCAGCGGCGCGGTCGGCGCGCTCAAGGGCTACCTGCACCCGGTCAGCGTCGCCTTCGCCGTGATGGAGCGGCTGCCCCACGTTCTGCTGGTGGGCGCGGGCGCGGCACAGTTCGCGGAAGAAATTGGCGCTGAGCGCGCCGAACTGCTGACCGATGCCATGCGCGAAAAATGGGCGGTCTGGCGGCAGCAGTTCGGCGCTGGCGAGAACCCGCAGCGGCTGATGGATGTCGTCTTTCACGGGCAGGACCCGCAGCGCTCCGGCGGCACGACCGTGTATCTCGCGCAGGATCAAAATGGCGATATCGCCGCTGTGACCAGCACCAGCGGCTGGGCGTGGAAATATCCCGGTCGGCTGGGCGACACGCCGATTGCCGGGGCGGGCTTTTATGCCGACAACCGCTACGGCGCAGCCGCCTGCACAGGCAAAGGCGAGATCGCCATCCGCAGCGGGCTAGCCCGCGTCACCGTCGCGTACATGCAGATGGGGCGCAGCGTGGAAGAAGCCGTACGCGAAGCGATGCGCGACATCGGCTATCACGGCGACCAGACGATTGGGATTACGCTGTACGCCATCGACGCGCGGGGCAACCACTTCGTCGGGTACAAGTACGACAAAGAACATCCGGTTCCGCACTACCAGCTTGGCGTGGACGGCGACATGCTGACCACCCGCACCCCGGCGCACGATCTCGGCGGGTGACTCATAGTTTGACTATTCGAAGTCGCGGGGTGGCGTCCTGAACGGGATGCTGCCCTACTCGTCCAGCCCCTTGCGCGAGCGGAAGCTGAGGCGCATGGGCGTGCCCTCGAACGGGTAGGCTTCGCGAATCTGGTTTTCGATGAAGCGCTTGTAGGTGAAATGCACCAGCCGGGGGTCGTTGACGTGGATCAGGATCACGGGCGGGGCGATGGAAACCTGCGAAGCGTACAGTAGCTTGAGGCGGCGCGTGCCGCGCACCGGCGGCGTGTGCTTGTGGTAGGCTTCGCGGATCAGGCGGTTGAGGTCTGCCGTTGGGATACGGAAATGCCGCCCCTCGTAGACGCGCTTCGCCGCTTCCAGCACCTGATGAATGCGCTGCCCGGTCAGGGCGCTGACGAACACCGCCGGGGGGTTGGGCAGAAAGTCGAACTTCGAGGCGATATCCTTCTCGAATTCGTGCTGGCTGTGGGTGTCCTTATCGACCACGTCCCACTTGTTGACGACGATCACGACGCTGCGGTTGGCGTCCATCACGTAACCGGCGATGTGCTGATCCTGCTCGGTGATGCCGTCCACGCCATCGATCACCAGCAGCACCACGTCGGCGCGTTCCATCGCCTTGTTAGCGCGCACGACGCTGTATTTCTCCACGCCCGGCTCGATCTTGCCGCGCCGGCGAATCCCGGCGGTGTCGATGAGCGTCACCTGTTCACCGAAGTAAGTGATGTCGGTGTCGATGGCGTCGCGGGTTGTCCCGGCAATCGGGCTGACGATCACGCGATCCTCGCCCAGCAGCTTATTGAGCAGGCTGCTCTTGCCGACGTTCGGACGCCCGACGATGGCGATCTTCAGGTGGTCGTCTGCTTCCTGTTCGGGGATCTCGTCGCCTTCGAGCGCGTCACATACCGCGTCGAGCAGATCGCCCACGCCCAGCCCGTGAATCGCGCTGACGGCGAAGACCTCGCCCAAGCCCAGCGCGTAGAATTCGACGGCGTTGTCGGTGTGATTGAGGTGATCGGCTTTATTGGCGGCGACCAGCACCGGCTTTTCGCTGCGGCGCAGAATTTCGGCGATTTCCTCGTCGGCGGCGGTGATGCCGGCGTCGATATCGACCAGCATGACGACCAGATCGGCATCCTGCACCGCCAGCATCGCCTGCGCCTTAATCTGCGGAACGAAGTCGGCGCTGCCTTCGGCGAGCGGCGACGTATCGCGCGTGCCCTTTGGCTGGTAGACCTCGATACCGCCGGTATCAACAACCTGAAACACTCTGCCCCGCCAGTCGAATTCGGATACCAGCCGGTCGCGGGTCGTGCCGGGGATTTCATCCGTAACCGCCATGCGCTCGCCGACCAGCCGGTTGAACAGCATACTTTTTCCGACGTTGGGTCTGCCCACCAGGGCGATCAGGGGTTTGCGCGCCATTTTATTACAACCTCAAGAACTCCATGACGCCCCATTGTAGCAGAGCGCCCCGGCGCTGCGAAGATTCAACCGGATGGCTCGGCGGTCGCTTCGACGGCGACGCTCACGTCGATCTGCGCGGGCAGCACCGACGTGGTCACGACCGCGCCGCTGTCCATAATCGACGCCACCGGAGCAAGCTGGGCACTGTCGCCGGGGTTCATGCCGCTCACGTCGACCAGCACGCTGAGGTCGTTTTCGTTAAGCTGGTTCAGCAGCGGCTGGGGTCCGGTCACCAGCACGGTGACGACGTTGGTGACGGTGCGATAGGTCAGCCCGGTCTTGCCGCCGACAAATTCGACGGCGATGTTGTCGAACTGGCGGGTGATGGTCTGGGTGTCGATGCCGACATTCACGGTGATGGTGCGCCCGGTCACGACCGTGAGGCGCTGATCCGGCACTTCGACGGCAACCGTCACCTCGAAGCTGCTGGTCTTATCCGACAGGCTGATGGGCGCAGTGAAGAACGTGCCGGGCAGATTCGCCAGCACCGTCGCCGGTCCGCTGACGACCACCGTCTTCGGGTTGTAATCGAACGCCGCCGTCAGCACGTAGCCTTCGGCAAGCTGCCCGGTGATGTTCGGCTGGACGCGCACTTCGCGCACGTCGGAGCGCGTCTGAATGTCGATACGGACGTGAACGTTCTGCGGATCGACCGTGACGCCGCTGACGACGCGACCGTCGGCATCGACCGGGATGGCACGGATATCGTTCTCGTAGGTGGCGCGCTGCCCTTCCAGCGAAACCTGCGCCACGACTTCCGCCACCAGCGCGACGCGGCTCGCGGGACCGGTCACTTCGACCTGATGGGCGTCGAGGACGGGTTCGCCCACGCTGTAGACCAGCGCCGGCTGCGCCGTGATATCGACCCGCACCTCTTTGAACTGCGACTCCTGCAATTCCAGCTCGACCGTGATCTGGCGCGGGGAAATTGCCACGACCGACGCCTGCCGGGCGGGCGTGTACTGGAGCGGCACGGTATGTTCGCCGGGACCCAAGCCGGAAAGGTTGACCCACACATACAGGTCGTCGGGGGCGAACACTTCGCGCACCGAACGCGGCGCCTGCAACTGCGCCTGCGCCGTGCTGAGGTACTCGTTCTGGTTGGTGATGATCAAGCCCGCATCCGGCGTGATGTGAATCGGCACGCGCTCCTCCAGCCGCCATTCGACAAACGGGTCGGACTGGGCGGTCGCCAGCAGCCAGACGACGAACGCCAGCACCAGCGAGCCGAGAAACCAGAGCAAATTCGTGACGATCACGCGCCGTAACGTGGGTTGGTTCTGCATCAGGCGTTACTCTTGCCGCGCGCGCAGACGCCGGACGAGGTCACGCGCATCTTCACGGACGCGCACCAGCAGCGGGCGATCCTGCGGGCGCTCCGGTCCGTAGAATGCGTTGAGAATCGTGCGCAGGCGCTTGGAATCGAGGCGCGGGATCAGGCGTCCGCCGTTGGTGATCGAGATGCGCCCGGTTTCTTCCGAGACGACGACACAGATAGCGTCGCTGACTTCGCTCATGCCGAGCGCGGCGCGGTGGCGCGTGCCGAGCTTGGGGGTGGTGAGCGTGCGCGCCGAGGAGAGCGGCAGCACCGACGCCGCCGACGCGATGCGCCCCGCGCCGTTGATGATCGCCGCGCCGTCGTGGAGTTCGGTCTTGGGCCAGAAGACGGTGAGCAGCACCTGCGGGCTGACCTCGCAATCCATAAGCACGCCGGTACGAATGTATTCTTCGAGGCTGCTGTTGCGCTCCAGCACGATGAGCGCGCCGTGCCGCCGCTCCGACAAGCGATCCGCCGCCTGACAGATGTCGTCGATGATCTTGGCGCGATGGGTTTCGTGCGGCTGCCTGCCGACGAAGAAACCGGCGCGTCCCAGGCGCTCGAAAACCCGCCGCAGTTCCGGCTGGAAGATGACCGGGATAGCCACCGCCAGCACCGTCAGGATGTTGTTGACCAGCCAGCGCAGGGCGAGCAGGTTGAACAGGTTCGAGATGAGGATCATCGCGCCGATGACCAGCGCCATGCCGCGCACCAGCGCGACCGAGTGCGTGCCCCGGATGAAGAAGGTGCCGGCGAAAAAGAGCAGCGCCACCAGCAGAATATCGATGATGGCGCCCA
Organism: Anaerolineae bacterium; assembly: GCA_020848855.1. The sequence continues at coordinate 7,966 of JADLHH010000075.1, forward strand.
GGTTCAGGTTATTGAGTGCCCAGACGAGTTCCACAAGCCAAAATGACCTTTACACTCAAACGGGGATCGTGATCCCGCGCGTCTATTCATGGGACACAACCGCCTGCGCCCCGGCATCTGCCGGCGAGCGCCGCACGCGAGCGCAGTTAGCGTGATGCATCACCCCTCGCTGTCGGCGCATTGGCGCGGGGCGTGAGAGGGGTACTAGCCGCCAAGCTGCGCCAGCAACTTGCGATAATCCTCGACGTGTTCCGGGTTGAGCGCGATGATCTGGCGGATCGTGTTGGCGGCTTCCTTGTGCGCGCCCGCCTCTAGCTGAAGCTCACCCAGCGCGTCGAGCTGGACGATGGCGTCCTGCCTGCGCCCTAGCTGGCGGTAGATCGCCGCCAGGCGCGAACGCAGTCCAGTATCATTCTGATAGAGTGTGACCAATTCTTCAAGCAGTTGTGTTATACGATTCACCTGCTTATTCCGGGCGTAGACACCGAGCAGCTTGTCCAGACGGCGAATCGCCTCGACCTGATTGCCCTGCCGGTAGTTGATGTCCACCAGCATTCGGTGGGCGCGCTCGTCTTCGGGGTCGAGCTGGATGATCTCTTCGTAGGTCTTCTGCGCCTTGCGGATGTCGAGCCGCATCTGGTCGATATCGGCGATGCGGTGCTTGATGCGCACGATCTTGTCGTGGGTGGCGTTCACGCGCAGAGCGATGCGCTCCGCCAGCACGTAGGTTTCGCGGGATTTATCGAAGTTGCCAAGCTGGTGATGCGTGTCGGCGAGGTCGATATACTGGTCGAGCGCCTCGTCCCACTTTTCTTCCAGTTCCAGCAGCTCGATCAAGCCTTCGCGCACCGCCACATCGAGCGGCGCCATTTCCAGCACGTTGCTCAAAATCAGGCGGGCGCGGTCGTTTTCGCCGCGCGACAGGTAGGTGCGGGCGATGGTGTTGTACTTGGCGACGGCGTTGCGCAGCCGCCCTTCGCGGATCATGATCTCCGCCATGCGGACGTGAACCGGCAGGTAGCTGGGCGAGAATTCGACCGCCCGGTGCGCCTCGTCCATCGCCAGGATGAGGAAGCCCTGACGCATGTAGCGGTCGATCATGCCAATCGACCGGGTGAGGCGGTCGCTTTCTTCGGCGAGCAGAATGTCGATGACACCGCGCTCGCCCTGTTCGCGCAGGGTCTCTTCAAGCTGGCGGCGGGTATCGGCGATGCGCTGCTTCCAGTCCTTGCCGTTCAGCAGGTCGACAAAGCGCTTGGCGATGATTTCGATGTTCTCGTCGTTGACGGTATCGACCGACTCGCCGATCCTGGTGTAGATCGATGCCAGCGCCTCGGTTTCTTCCGGCAGCAGCGCCTGATCGCTGTCGACGAATTCGAGCGCCTGCAGCAGGTAACGCACCGCCTGTCGCGGCTTGCGCAGCTTGTGATACGCCAGCCCCATCCCGTGATACGCGCCGCCCGCCATCTGCGGCTGATTGATAGCGTCCATGAGCGGCTTGATGCCATCGTCGGGCTTGTCGGCAAGCACCAGCAGCCCGCCGAGGCTCATCTTGATCGCCGGGTGACGCAGCTTCGAATCCGCCGCCTTGTAAGCGGCAATCGCGGCGTCGTTGAACCCCTGGCGGTGCGCTTCCATCGCCTGGAGCGCGTCCCCGGCGATTTTGGTTCCGTCGCCGCCTTCCATGACGAAGCCCGCCAGCAGCCCCAGCGCGAAGGTCATCGCCTCGCCGATGGGACCGAGCGGATCGTCGTCGCTGCGGTTCTGCCGGGAGTCCTCGCGGTCGAAGGCGACCGCCTTGCGGCTGGCGGATGCCGATGCGCCGTCGTCGGTGGGCGGGAGAATTTCGCCGCCGGATTCGAGGACGTGGAGGATGTTGAGCACCTGCGCGTTGTTGCGATCCAGCCGCAGCGCCCGCTGAGACGCCTTGATCGCCTTATCGACATCGTTGACGCGCCGGAAATTGAACGCCAGCGTCAGGTATTCGTAAATCGCCTTCTTCTTGTCGCCGATGCGTTCGTAAGCCTGCGCCAGCTTGGCGTGAACCGGGACTAAACCGGGCGTGAGGCGGGTCGCCTGTTCCCAGTTGTAGATGGCTTTGGCGAGGTCGCGCTGCGCCAGATAGACTTCGGAGACGTTGACGTACTGCTGCGCGGCTTCGCGCAGACGCCCCATGCGTTCGAGCACGTCGGCGCTTTTTTCGAGCGGGATCGGGTCGTCGGGCGCAAGCTGATGCGCGCGCGTGTACACCTTGAGCGCGTCTTCCAGCCGCCCCATTTCCAGCAGCCCCAGCCCCAGATGAATGTGCGCTTCCGGGTCTTCCGGGTACTCCTGAATGGCGCGACCATACGCCGCAACTGCCAGCCCCCAGTCCTGATCCCAGGCGGCGTTGTGACCGTTGTTCATCGCCTGCTCGTAGGCTTCCCGATTACCTGCCATCGCCCACAGCCTCTAGCTCATCAAAGACACGAGGATAGCCTTCTGAATGTGCAGCCGGTTTTCAGCCTGCTGGAAGATCGCCGACTGTTCGCCGTCCGCCACACTGTCGGTAATTTCCTGCCCCCGGTGCGCGGGCAGACAGTGCCTGACGATTGCGCCTTTGCCCGCCGCGCGCATCAGGTCGTCGTTCACCTGATACCCGCGCAGCGCGCTGATGCGGGTTTCCGCCGCGCCTTCCTGCCCCATGCTGACCCAGGTGTCGGTATACACCACGTCGGCGTTCTTCACGGCCGAGTACGGGTCTTCATAGGCTTCGAGGCTGCCACCATTGCGCTCGGCGATTTCGGCGAAGCCGGTCATGTCGTCTTCGGAAAACTGATACCCCTGCGGCGCGGCAATCGCAAAATTCGCGCCGAAATTCGCCGCCGCCTGCGCCAGCGAGCGGGCGACGTTGTTGCCGTCGCCGACGTAGACCACGCGCAAGCCGTTCAGCTTCCCGCAGCGCTCGTAGATCGTCAGCATATCCGCCATCGCCTGGCAGGGATGCTGCTCGTCGCTCAAACCGTTGATCACCGGGACGCTCGACCAGGCGGCGAGTTCGGTTACGTGCGAATGTGCGAACACGCGCGCCATGATGCCCTGCACGAAGCAGGACAGCGAGCGCGCCACGTCGGGGACGCTCTCGCGCTTCCCCAGCCCGATTTCCTGTGGACCGATCATCAGCGCCGTGCCGCCTAGCTGCTGCATCCCCACTTCAAACGAAACCCGCGTTCGCAGCGAGGGTTTCTGAAAAACCATAGCAAGCGCTTTGCCCTTGAGTACGGGTTTATTGCCGCCTGCTCGCCATTCCTGCTTGAGTTCAACTGCCAGGTCTAGAAGCTGTCGAAGGTCTTCGGTTGACCAGTCCGCGAGGTCGATAAAATGCCGCATGTTCGATTTTCTGGTGCGTCGGATAAGGTGCGTGATTGTAGTATAGCACGGTCTTAATTATCGTACATGCGGGGATACATCAACTTTTCTGGGGGATTTTCCCGTCGTGGATAGGCGACGTATCATTCCGCGCCGGTTCGCTCGCTCGCGTCAGACGCGCTGCCGGGGAGCGGCGCTTCACGGGTGAAGCGCACGCGCGCCACGCGCATCCCGTCCATCTCGACCACGTCGAGCCGGTAATCGCCAAACGGCAGCGTGTCGCCTTCGGCGGGGATGCGCTCCAGCCGCTCGGCGACGTAGCCGCCGACGGTCATGGACTCGGTCTCGCCGCCGGGGTCGCCAAAGCGCTCGACTACGTCCGTCATGCTGGTCAGCCCGTCGATGACGTTCGGGTCGGCGTCTTCGACCGAGCCGGATGCTTCGGCGTCGAACTCGTCCTCGACTTCGCCAACCAGCTCCTCGATGATGTCTTCCATCGTCGCCAGCCCCGCCATGCCGCCGTATTCGTCGATGACGATGGCAAGCTGGGTCTTCTGGCGGCGCATTTCTTCCAGCACTTTGTCGACGCCCATGGTTGCCGGCACGTAGAGCGGCTCGCGCAGCAGCGGCGTCACGTCGAATTCGGAACTGGCATCCGTGAGCAGCGACGGCTGACTGACGACCAGATCGAATACATCCCTGACGTTGAGGATGCCGACCAAATTGTCAATGTGGTCATGGTAGACGGGGTAGCGCGAGTGGTGATCCGCCGCGATGCGCTGAAGCAGCTCCGCCAGCGGAATGTCGATGGCGATGGCGTCCACCTCGACGCGCGGCTGCATGGTTTCGACCACCGGGATATCGGCAAAGTCGAAGACGCGGCGCAGCAGCGCTTCTTCGCTGGCTTCCAGCAAGCCCGCCTCGCGGCTGGAATGGACGAGCATTTCCAGTTCTTCGGGCGAATGCACCGACTGATGCTCGCCGGCAGGCTCGAAGCCGAGCAGGCGCACGACACCGTTGCCGACGCCGTTCATCAGGCGAATGACCGGGTTGAAAATGTCGTGGAACAGGATGGTCGGGCGGGCGACGATCATCGAAATCTCTTCGGGGCGCTGCAGGGCGATTGATTTCGGCGCAAGCTCGCCCAGCACGATATGCAGCATCGTCACCAGCGAGAACGCGATCACGACAGAAATGGTGTGCCCCAGCGTCATTGCCACGTCTTCGGGCAGAAAGCGCTCGAACAGCGGCTCGAACACGTGCGCCACCGCCGGCTCGCCAATCCAGCCCAGACCGAGGCTCGCCAGCGTGATGCCAAGCTGCGTCGCCGCGATGTACTGATCCAGGTGGCTGATGGCGTTCTGAGCGGCGCGCGCCGCCCCACTACCCTCCTCGGCTAACTGTGCCAGCCGCGTCCGCCGCGCGCCGACGAACGAAAATTCGGCGGCGACGAAGAAGCCGTTCAGGAATACGAGGGCGAAAACCGCCAGAATTCCCAACGCTGTGCTCATCTGTTATCCCGTAATCTGCTGACCCGCCCGACGCGGATTGATCGTGTAACGCTGCCCTAAGATACCATGAAGAAGCGCATTTCACCTAAGCAGCATGGGATAGGGAGTGGAGAATTGCGAGGTGATGCCACTATTCCACCTCACCCCGTGCAACCTGCGGTTGCCTTCCCCTCTCGCGTGACCTGCGGTCACGTTACGCAAGCGGGGAGAGGGGAGAAAACAACAGCCTGGCGATGCCAAGCTCCTACCGATGTATCCCTGAGCTTCCCCACTGCCCACGGGATGAGAAATCGTGAAAC
>JADLHH010000076.1 GCA_020848855.1 Anaerolineae bacterium
CGCTTGTTTCGGGAACGATACGAGGCGGGCGACGGCTTTCTGCATCGGCTGGATGCGCGGGTGAAGGTCGTCGTGGCGCTGCTGATGATCCTGTGCATCGTGCTGACGCCGGAGCGTGCGCTGCCCGCCTACCCGCTGCTGTGGGCGCTGGTCAGCAGCCTGGCGGCGGCTGGGCGAGTCAGCGCGTGGCGGCTGGCGCGGCTGGGCGGGCTGGCGCTGCCATTCGTGCTGACGGCGGCGGCGCTGCCGTTCACGATGCCGGGGCACACGGTCGTCACGATTGCCGGGCTGCCGGTCAGCGACGCGGGGCTGGCGCGCTTCGTCTCGATCCTGCTGAAAAGCTGGCTGTCGGTGCAGGTGACGCTGCTGCTGGCGCTGACCACGCCGTTCACCGACCTGCTGTGGGCGTTCGGCAGCCTGCGCGTGCCGGAGACGCTGATCGCCATCGTCGGATTCATGTATCGCTACCTGTACACGCTCAGCGACGAGGCGGAGCGCCTGCTGCGGGCGCGCGCCGCTCGCAGCGCGGTTGTTCCCGGTCGGAGATCCGGCGGAAGCCTGCTGTGGCGTGCGCGCGCCGCCGGCGGGATGATCGGCAGTCTGTTCCTGCGCAGCTACGAGCGCAGCGAGCGGGTCTATGCCGCGATGCTGTCGCGCGGGTACGACGGGCGGCTGCGCGTCCTCAGCCCGCCGCCGCTGCGCCGGGAAGCGGTCGCCTATGGGCTGATCCCGCTGCTGGCGTTGATTCTGATCGAAGCGCTGGCGCTGGCGTGGTGGAAATGAGCGCCGCTTCCGCCGCTGTCGCGGTCGAGGGGCTGTCGTTTCGCTACCCCGACGGAACCCGCGCGCTCGATGAGATTTCGCTGCGAGTCGCGCCGGGCGAGAAAGTCGCGCTGGTCGGTCCCAACGGTAGCGGGAAATCGACGCTGCTGCTGCACCTCAACGGCGTGCTGCGCAGCTCAACCGGGACGATCACTGTCGCCGGGCTGCCGGTGAATGACCGCCATCTTGGGCAAATCCGCGCCGCTGTTGGCTTGGTGTTCCAGAACCCGGACGACCAGCTTTTCGCGCCGCAGGTGTACGGCGACGTGGCGTTCGGTCCGCTGCACATGGGGCTGCCGGAAAGCGAAGTCCGCGAGCGCGTTCGGCGCGCGCTGTCTGCTGTCGGCATAGGCGATTTTGCTGACCGATCCAGCCATCACCTGAGCGTGGGCGAGAAGAAGCGGGTCGCGCTGGCGACGGTACTGAGCATGGAGCCGCAGATTCTGGCGCTGGACGAGCCATCCGCCGGGCTTGACCCGCGCGGTCGGCGCGAGTTGATCGCGCTGCTGCGCACGCTCGACCAGACGATGCTGATCAGCACCCACGACATGCGGCTGGCGTCCGATCTGTGCGCGCGCGCCGTCGTGCTGGACGGCGGACGGGTCGTCATCGACGGCGAGGCGCACGCCATCCTCAACGATGCCGACCTGATGGAGCGGCATGGTCTCGAACGCGCGTATTCCACCTGAAGCGAGCGCGTCCTGATAACGCCATCGAGACGGAAAATTGCCTTGATGCGCTGCTGGTTGCAGAATTGTGCGTGACTTCGTCCCGGCGGTGGCGCACCGCTCTTTCGGGACGCCTGAGAAAAGGAGCAATCCAGTGGATGCAAAAGCGCAGAATCTCGCTCGTCTTCGTGATCTGGGGCTGGTCGCGGTGATTCGCGGTCCTTCGCCGGAACTGACCGTGAAGCTGGTCGACGCGCTGGTACGCGGCGGCGTAACCGGCATCGAGATCACCTTCACTACGCCCAATGCCCTGCAGGTGACGCAGACGCTCGCGCGGGAATTCGGCGATACGATTCTGCTTGGCATGGGCACGCTGACCGAGCCGGAACAGGCGCAGCAGGCGTTGGATTCCGGGGCGACGTTTCTGGTCAGTCCCGGCACCGAAACGGAACTGGCGCGGGCGATGACGGCAACCGGCTTGCCGACGATGATGGGCGCTCTGACGCCGACCGAGGTGATGATGGCAAACCGGCTCGGCTCGGACGTGATCAAGCTGTTTCCGGGGTCGCTCACGGGTCCCGCTTATGTCAAGGCGCTGAAGGGGCCCTTCCCCGACCTGCTGTTTATGCCGACCGGCGGCGTCTCGGCGGAGAATGTCGCGGACTGGTTCTCCGCTGGGGTGGTGGCGGTGGGCGCGGGCAGCGAACTGTGCCCGACGCCATTGGTGAAGGCGGAGCGGTTCGACGAAATTGTCACGCGGGCGCAGCAGTTCGTCGCCGCCGTTCAGCAGGCGCGCGCCTGAAAAGCCTGATTCCGTTCGGAAAAATGACGTAAGGCGGCATTGAACAGCCGTTTGTGGAATCGTTCCTTAATGGTGTACATCGTCGATGTCACGGCGGACAAGCAGTTGGAAGCAAGCCTGCGCGCCGCGCTCGCCAACGAAAAAGAGCTGAACCAGCTTAAGACCAGCTTCACGTCTATCGTCTCGCACGAATTTCGCACCCCGCTTTCGGTGATCCTGTCGTCGACCGAACTGCTCAGCGTGTATGGCGAGCGCATGGACCTAAACCGGCGGCTGGAGAAGCTGGAGAACATCACGCGGCAGGTGCGGCGGCTGATACAACTGCTCGACGACGTGCTGATGATCACACGTTCGGAAAGCACCAGGTTTGCGTTCAAGCCGGCGATGGTGGATGTTCTGACGCTGTGCGAAGAAGCCCTTGAGGATATCCGGGTTGGGTATCGGCAGAACGTCACCGTCGAGTTTATGCACGCGGGCGAATGCGGCACGGTTCGCACCGATGAATTTCTGCTGCGACGCATCGTGCAGAACCTCGTTTCGAATGCCGTCAAGTATTCCAGCGATGACGGGGTGGTGCGGGTGGTGCTGAACTGTTCGGATACGGCATTGACGCTTCAGGTGGAAGACCACGGAATCGGCATTCCCGAACGCGACCAGAGCCGCCTGTTCGAAGCATTCCAGCGCGCGGCGAACGTCGGCAACATCCAGGGCACGGGTATCGGTCTCTCGATTGTCCGGAGAGCTGTGGATGCCTGCGTCGGAACCATCGTGTTCACGAGCGTGGAAGGAGAAGGGACGACCTTCACCGTCAACCTGCCCATTTCCGGCACGCAAGAGAAGAATACAGCCAATGAAACCGAAATGAACTGACAGCGGAGCGCTGAACCCCGAATGGCGGGCGCCGGGCGAACTGCTGACGATCCCCAAGACCTACTTCTTCCGACATTACGAACAGTTCCGGGGTATTCACTGACGTGGCGCTGCCGGGTATCCGGCGGCGTGTTTGCGTCCCGCGCGCGGGGCAGGGCGCAGCCTGTGGAAGCGGCGGCAAGCATTCGGCAGGGCGGGATGCGTGCAAATTGCCCATGAAATGTTGACAAACCAGAAAAACTGCTATACGCTCACAGTAAGTAAGTTTATATAACTAACTATCTACTCGCTTTATGTTCACCACCCCGCTCACCCCAATTTGAGGAGGAAATATCTGATGAAAGCCCGTCTTTTGCTATTGGTCGTGGCGCTGTTCGCGCTGACGGCTGTCGTGCTGCCTGCCGCCGCTCAGGGGCAGTCGCTCGAAATCTATATCGCCGGCGCGAACCAGCCGACTATCGACTGGTTTAACGACACGGCGTTTCCGGCTTTTCAGGCGGATCATCCCGACGTGACGCTCGACATCATCACCGGCGGCTGGGGCGACTTCGATACGTCGGTTTCCGGCTGGATCACGACTGGCGATGGTCCCGATATCATCTACCTCGGCTCGGAATACGCCGCGACTTTCGGCGACCTGCTGACCGATATGGACCCGTATCTGAAGGACTGGGATGAACTGGCGCAGTTCCTGCCAGCGGCGATTGAAACCGTCACCTACGATGGACACATGCGCGGTCTGCCGATCCTTCAGGGACCCCGCCCGATCTTCTATCGCACCGACATCGCCGCTGATCCGTCGGTCATCCCGCCGCTGACGTTTGCCGACTCGGTCGCGTTCGCTGCTGCGAACACGGAAGTGGTCGATGGCGCGCTCACCAAGCAGGCATACCTTGACATCGGCAGTGGTCTGTTCGACTCGCAGGAATTCATCGCCAATATCTGGGCAGCCGGTGGCGAGCTGTATTACGACGACGGAACCAGCGCCTTCGACAGCCCTGAGACCGCCGAGGCGATGCAGTACATGTACGACCGCCGCCGCGCCATCCTGCCGACCGATACGACGGCTGGCTTGCCGCCGTTCGAAGGCGTTCCTTTTGCCTCGAACGCCGTCGTCAGCGGAATGCTGCCGATGTGGAATATGCCGCCCACCACCGACCCGATGTGGGACAACATCGTCATCGCCCCGTATCCCGCGGGCGTGAACGGCAAGCCCGTGATTCAGAACTTCGTCGACTGGCTGGCTGTCCCGGCATACGCGCCAGATCCGGCGCTGGCGGGCGAATTCCTCAAGTTCATCGCCAACCGCGATAACGCCATCGCCCTCAACACGGTCTCCGGCTACGTCCCCGTTCGTACCGACTCGTGGGATGATCTGCGCGCCAGCAGCCCGGTGTGGTCGAAGATTATCGATCTCGCGGTCGAGTATGGTCGTCCGTTCTCCGACATCCGCGCCAGCGCCGAACTCCGCCCGCTGATCGTCGAGCAGGTGACCATGTTCCTGACCGACCAGCAGAGTCTGGAAGATACGCAGGCGGCGCTGAAGGAAGAGTACGACGGCATTCTGGAAGACAACGGGTATCTGGACTAAGCTATAGCAATCGCTGTGGGGCGCGGGTGATCTCGCGCCCCATCCCCACTTGAATTAACGAGAGGCAACCTCATGGACAGCGCGGCTCAGGCGCGTCTTGACAACCTGGTTTGGTCAGCCGCAACCATCGTGTTCATCATCGTCGGCAGCATTCTGCTGGGGCACGCCGCCCGCGTCATCGCGCGGGCACGCGGGATGTCGCCGAGCGAGCAACGCAAAATCTACTGGGGTTTCCTGGTCGCCGCACCCTGGATGATCGGCTTGGTGATTTTCGTCGTCGGTCCCGCCCTGGCGTCGCTGTACTACAGCGTCACTGATTACCGTCTGGGCAAGGACATCAGCTACGTCGGGCTGGAAAACTACCGCACCCTGCTGTTCGGTGAAGGCGCGCAGGGTCGGCGCTTCTCCGAAGCCATGTTCAACTCGTTCTACTACATGGCGGTCGGCGTGCCACTGCAAATTGTCACGGCGCTGGGCATGGCGATCCTGCTCAACCAGAACCTGCGGGGGATGCGCATCTTCCGCCTGATCTTTTACATGCCGGTGATCCTCGCCGGCGGTCCCGCCATTCTGCTGGCATGGCGTTACATGCTGGCGGCGAACGGCGGCTTCATCAACGTCTCGCTTCAGGGAGCGGCGCAAAGCTTCTTCCTGTTCGACTGGCTGTATCGCGGCTTCGTCTTTTTCGTCGAAGCCTTCAACAGCTTTTACGCGGGCGTCGCGGCTGGCGACTCGATTGGTCCGTTCAAATATGCCGTCCCGGCGCTGCTCGGCTTCATCGTCCTGCTCAGCTTCATGCGTGACGAGTGGAGCGAAAGCCGCCGCAGCCGCGCGCGAACGGTGGTCGAGATCGTCGGGGTGGCGCTGCTCGTCATTCTGGCGGCGCGCGGGCTGGTCGCCGAGCCGCTCGACGTGAGCCTGATCTTCGGCATCGGCGTGATCGCTGCCGGTGGCGCGCTGCTGGCGGTGTCTCAGGGGCAGCCCAAACGCGAGCGCCTGTGGAAGATCGTCCCGCTGGGCGTGGGCGCTGTCACGCTGTTCGGCTTAGCTGCCGACAGCAACCCCGATCTGGGCATGTACGCGCTGGCGGTGGTGGTCGCCGCCGCGCCGCTGGTCGTCGGGCTGGTGGTGCGCGAGCGCCGCGCCAGACAGATTGCGCTGGGCGTGGGCGCGGCGGTGCTGGCGCTGATCATTTTCGTCCGGCTCGTGCCGGGACAGTTGGACGGCGGGCGCTTGAGCATCGTCTCGCAGTATCTGACGGTGCAGAGCGCGCTCGCGCAGCCGGGCGATTTGGATTACCTGGAGACCGGCTTTGCCGACAGCACCCCGGCGGCGCTCTGGCTTTACGGCGCGGTCGTGCTGGTGCTGGGCGGGCTGGCGCTGGCGAACAACCGCTATCCGCGCGCCCAGAAAGCGGTGATCTACGCGGGTGTGGTGGTGTTTGGGCTGCTGGCGCTCAGCTCGATTGTGGACGGCGTGCGCTACTTCCACGCATTCGACGACATCGCGCTGGCGGCGGGCAAGCCGAATTTCCACTTCAGCCTGTTCAACGGCTCGGTGGCGCAGTTTCCCGACCAGAACCGTGTCCCGCTGTGGCGCACCAGCCAGCTCTGGTCGAAGCCGTCGCTGATCCTGATCACGATGTGGAGTTCCGGTGCGGGGATGCTGATCTTTCTGGCGGCGCTGAAGGGCGTGCCGCGCCAGCTTTACGAATCGGCGGAGGTGGATGGCGCGAACCGCTGGCAGCAGTTCTGGAAGATCACGCTGCCGATGATCTCGCCCGCGCTGTTCTACAATGTCGTCATCGGCGTGATCGCCGCGCTGCAAACCTTCGACACGATCTACATTCTGCAGACGCCGGACATCGAAAACACGCTGGCGTCGGCGGCATATTTCCTGTTCGTGCGCACCTTCCGCCAGCTCGAAATCGGGCAGGGGGCGGCGGTGTCGTGGATACTCGCCGTGATCATCGTTCTGGCGACGATTTTGCAGTTCCGATACAGCCGATGGGTGCATTACGAGGCATAGGGGATCGATGGCGACGTTAGCGAGTAAAGCCGAGAACGTGATGACGCACGAACGATACGGGCGTCCGAACCTGTTTATCCGCATCGTCCGGGCAATCGACCCGCGCGCGCTGATCCTGTACGCCATTCTGCTCGCCGCCTCGCTGTTCTTCCTGTTCCCGGTGGCGTGGATGACCGGAACCTCGCTCAAGACGATTGACGAGGTCGGGCAGCCGCAGTTGAATCTGCTGCCCGCCGTGCCGCAGTGGGAGAACTACACCAAGCTGCTCAACGACGACGCTTTCTACCGCGCCTACGCCAACAGCCTGTTCGTCGTGACGATGGTGCTGGTCGGCACGGTGGCGTCGATTGCGCTGGTGGCTTACGCCTTCAGCCGGCTGGAATGGAAGGGGCGCAACGTCGTGTTCGCGCTGATGCTGGGCACGCTCATGCTGCCGGCGCAGGCGACGCTCGTGCCGCAGTACGTCCTGTTCTACAACCTCGGCTGGATTCGCACCTTCAATCCGATCACCATCCCCGGCTTCTTCGCGGGGGGCGCAGCGCTGATCTTCCTGCTGCGCCAGTTCATGCTGACGCTGCCGAAGGAGCTGGACGAAGCCGCGATGATCGACGGGGCGAACCCACTGCAAATCTGGTGGTACATCATTCTGCCGCTGTGCCGCCCGGCGATAGCCACGATCACGGTGTTCCTGTTCGTCGGTCAGTGGAACAACCTCGTCCAGCCGCTGATCTATCTGCAGCGCGCCGAGCTGTACACCATGCCGATTTACGTGGCGCAGAAGAACAATCTGCAGGACGCGCCGCTGCCGTGGCAGGACGTGATGGCAGCCAGCGTGCTGTTCGTCATCCCGGTGCTGGTCGTGTTCTTCTTCACGCAGCGTTACTTCGTCGAAGGCATCACCATGACTGGCTCGAAGGGCTAAGCGCGTGAAACGTCGTGTGCCACGACAGCAACAACGGGAGTTCAACCTGTGGCTCAACTGATGCACAGTTTCCGAGGACTGGAGCCGCCGCCGGAAATCCTTGACGGGGTTCGGCGCGGCGATATCGCCTCGTTTTGTCTGTTCGCTTACAACTTCAACTCGCTGGAGCAGTTTCGCCGCCTGACCATCCGCCTGAGCGACGCCGCGCGCGAAGGCGGACTGCCGCCGCCGATCCTCGGCATCGACCAGGAAGGCGGGCAGCTTATTCCAATCCGAGACGGCGCGACGCTGCTGCCCGGCAATATGGCGCTCGGCGCGACCCGCTCGCCCGAACTGGCGCGGCAGGCGGGGCGCGTGCTTGCCCGCGAACTGCTGGCGGTCGGCTGTAACCTGAACTTCGCCCCGGTGCTCGACCTGAACAGCAACCCGGACAACCTCGCCGTCGGCATCCGCTCGTTTGGAGACCGCCCGTTGGACGTTGCCGCGATGGGCTGCGCGCTGATCGACGGGATACAGGCGGAAGGCGTGATCGCCACCGGCAAGCATTTCCCTGGTCACGGCGATACCAACGTCGACTCGCACTTCGGCGTGCCCACGGTCAGCCGCTCGTATGCCGAACTGGAAGCCACCGATCTGGTTCCCTTCGCCGAAGCGGTGCGCGGCGGTATCGGCGCGATCATGACCGCGCACATTCGCGTCCCGGCGCTCGACCCGGAGAACGTGGCGACCGTCTCGCCGCGCATTCTGGGCGACTTGCTGCGGCAAAAGCTGGCGTTCGACGGCTTGATCCTCACCGATGCGATGGACATGCACGCAGTCAACCGGTTGGGAATGCGCGAAAGCGTTCATGCTGCGCTGCGAGCGGGCATTGACCTTGTGCTGCTGGGGCATCTGCCGGAACAGCTTCAGATGACGGCGGAGATGATGTCCGAGGAGAACGCCGCCAGCCGCGCCCGCATCGAACGCGCCCGCGCGGGGCTGCCGCGCGAACTCCCGCCGCTCGACGTGATCGGCTGCGCGGAACACCGCGCCGTCGCGCAGGCGATTGCCGACGCCGCCATTACAGTGGTGCGCGACGACGGGCAGCTTCCGCTGCGTCCATCGGAAGACGAACAGATCGCCGTGATTACGGTGCGTCAGGTCAACCTGACGCCGGCAGATACGTCGGCGGGCGAACAGGTCGCGCTCGCCGAGGCGATCCGGCAGCGGCACCGCCGCACGACGGCGTACGAAATCAGCTACCAGGCATCATCCGGCGAGGTTTCCGAGGTGCTGGACGCCGTCGCCGTCGCCGACCACATCATTGTCGGGACGATCTGCGCCGACCAGGATATCGGGCAGGCGGCGCTGGTGCGCGAACTGTACCGGCGCGGGCAGCACCCGGTCGTCGTGGCGCTGCGCACGCCTTACGATCTGTGCGCCTTCCCGGAAATCGGAACCTATCTGTGTGCTTACAGCGCCCGCCCGGCGGCGACCGAAGCCGTCGCCCGCGTGCTGTTCGGCGAAATCGAAGCGCGCGGGGTGCTGCCCTGCACGCTGCCCGGTCTGGTGCAGGCATGATACGGGTCGTCTGGCTGACGCTCGTTTTGATGATGCCGTTGTTAGCATATCCGGCAGGGGCGCACAGCCGTGCGCCCCTACGATGGGCGGGAGATATAGGGGGGGCGCGTGCTGCTTCGCAACCAAGCCGTGTGCCCCTACAACGGGTGAGTGCGCAGGATGACGCGCCCGACTGGTGTGTCGCGGTCTGGTATCCGTCATCGGAGATGCTCGGCGGACTCGACGCGATTCGCGCCAATGCCGACGTGATTGGTATCGTGCATCCCTTCTGGTATGCGCCGCTGCCCGACGGCACGCTCGAAACGGTCGATGAAGATGCCGACGTGCTGGCGGAATGGCGCGGACTCGGCGTGACCATCATCCCGACTATTCGCGCCGGGTTCTGGCAGCAAATCGTCGATCCGGCGGTGCGCGCGCTTCACGTCGAACAGATCGTCGCGCTGGTCGAGCGCATGGATTACGACGGCATCGACATCGACTACGAGGGTTTCCCGCTCAGCACCCGCGACGACTTCTCGACGTTCATGGAAATGCTGTCGGACGAGCTTCACGCACGCGGCAGGCTGCTGACGACCGCCGTCCACGCCAAGACCGACGATGCCGGGACGTGGGAAAGCGCCGCCGCACAGGACTGGACGCGCATCGCGCCCGCCGTCGACATTTTCACGATCATGACCTACGACTACACCAGCTCGATCCAGCCGCCGGGACCGATCGCGCCGCCCGACTGGACGCGAGCCGTGCTGCGCTACGCCGCGACCGTCACCGACCTGCGCAAAGTGCGAATGGGGCTGCATTTTTACGGCTACAACTGGGTACGCGATAACCCGCCCGCGCACAATATCAGTTGGGTGGAAGTGGAGCGGCTGGTTCAGTCGTTCGGCGTGGAAATCCAGCGGGACCCGGCTGACATGGAAGCGCACCTTGAATTCAAGGCGCGCGGCTTGCCCAAACGGACGATCTACTTCGCAGATTCGGTGGGGATCGAGTATAAATTGCAGGCAGTGCTCGCGGAATTTCCGCAGTTGGGCGGCGTCGCTATCTGGGGGATTGGCGGCGAAGACCCCGCCAACTGGGACATTCTGCGCGCAGCCCGCCAGGCGCATTGTATGCTGACAACATGAAAACGCTCAAAGCGACACGCGAGCAAATCCGGCAGCATAACCGCCAGCTTCTTCTGCGCGCCGTTTACACCGGGCTGGCGGATAATCGCGCCGCGCTCGCCGCCGAAACCGGGCTGGCGAAGCCGACGGTCTCCGACCTGATCGGCGAGCTGATCGCCGACGGGCTGCTCGAAGAAAGTGGACGCGGCGAATCGACCGACAGCGGCGGCAAGCGCCCGACGCTGATCCGGTTCGTGCCCAATGCCCGGCAGGTGATCGGCGTATCGCTGGACAACGGGCGCGCCTTCGCCGTCCTGTCCAACCTCGCCGGGCAGGTGATCGCCCAGCATTACGACGAACTGAACACGGCGCAGGGCGAAGAAGCTGCCGACATCCTGATCGGCGTGATCAACGGGCTGATCGCCCAGCTTGACGCGCCGCTGCTGTGCATCGGCGTCGGCGTGCCGGGCGTGGTCGATGTCGCCGCCGGGGTCGTGACCGAATCGACGCCGCTCGGCTGGTACGAATACCAACTGGTGGATCGGCTGACCGACCAGTACCGCGTGCCGGTCTACACCGGGAACAGCGCCGAACTGACCGCGCTGGCGCAGTACGGCTTCGGTCTCAGCAACGACGACGACAGCAGCAAGCTGGTCACGGTGCTGATCACCAACAGCGTCGAAGTCGGCATTACGCTGGACGGCACGGCGTATCATCAGGGCGGCGACATCAGCGCGCTGCGGGATTCCGACCGCCTCGACACACTGCTCGGCTGGGCGTCGGTGCGGCAGCGGGCAGCGGAACTGATCGCCTGTCACCCGGAAACCGCGCTGCCCGCGCACGACCTGACGTACATGCACGTCCACTTCGGCGCAGCCAACGGCGATCCGGTGGCGATCCGGCTTTGCGACGAGCTTTCGACGGCGCTGGCGCGGATCATGGTATGGATCATCGGGCTGCTGCGCCCGCATCATATC
>JADLHH010000077.1 GCA_020848855.1 Anaerolineae bacterium
CGGTTGAGCCGGCAATGCCGATCACGTCGCCCGCGTTGACGTACTGGTTCTCCTTGACGATTGCTTCGGCGAGATGCCCGTACCAGGTGACGAAATTCGCGGTTCCCCACGTATGGGCGATGCGGACGTAGTTGCCATAACCCCGCTTGTCGAAGCCAACCTTGTTCACGATGCCGCGCTGCGACGCGCGCACCGGCAGCGCCTCTTTCGTCGCCTTCTTGGGCGCGAAGTCGATGCCCTCGTGCAGTTGAAGGCGGTAGGGCGCGAAGGGGTAGCTGCGCGGCGAGTTGAACCGGCTGGAGATCACATACTCCCACGCGACCGGGAGCAGCAGGAAGAAACGGACGTTCGACATCTTTTTCCCCTTTTTGGGAACCGCATCAACGACATGGTATAGGATTTTAAACCAAATTTATACGTGAGTCCAACCATGCTCTATTCTACTGCTGGTTTCGGCGCTAAACTGTTGGGAAATCATGGAAATGGCGAGCCGCAGGGGCGCGGCACACTGCGCCCGTACAAACCGGTTGTCAAGCAAAACGGACGAATACCATGCCGCTGATACACAAACGCACGTTTCGGGTGCGCAGCTACGAATGTGACGCCTACGGGCACGTCAACAACGCCAACTATCTGCGCTACATGCAGGAAGCCGCGCTCGATGCCTCCGCCGCCGTTGGCTACGACGAGGCGCGCTACAACGAGATGGGGCACATCTGGCTGATCCGCGAGACGAATATCGAGTACCTGCGTCCGCTGCGCTTCGGCGATTCGGTCGAGGTGACGACGTGGGTGGGCGATTTCCGGCGGGTGCGCTCGCGCCGGATGTACGAGCTGCACTCCGTATCAAGCGGCGAGCTAGTGGCGAAAGCATCAACCGACTGGGTGTATATCGAGCGCGCGAGCGGACGCCCCGCCCGCGTGCCGGATGAGATGATCGCCGCGTTTCTGCCGGACGGGCAGCCGGAAGAGGCGCAGCGGCGTGATCCATTCCCGGAGATGCCCACGCCGCCGCCCGGCGTTGTCACCGTGCGCCGCGACGTGGAGTGGCGCGATGTCGACCCAGAGCAGCACGTCAACAATGCCGCATACCTCAACTATATGGAAGAGTGCGGTTTGAAGGCGGCGCTGTCGTTCGGTTGGTCACACCACCGGATGCAGAGCGCAGGCTTCGCCATCGTCGCGCGGCAGCTTCGCGTCGAATACCGACAGCCGGCAACGTTCGGCGACACGCTGATCGTTTCAACCTTCCTGTCCGACCTGCGGCGTGCCACCACTGTCCGCCATTACCGGATCACCCGCGAGCGCGATGGGGAACAGGTGGCGCGGGCGCGCACGCTGTGGGTGTTCGTCAATCTGAACACGGGCGGCATCATGCGGCTGCCGTCCGAATTCCTCGATGATTTCAGCAGCCACGTCGCTCAAACATGAATTTTGTAAAAAATTTGCTTTTTCAAACCATATCAACATATAATCAAACCAGAATCATACCGAAAATGAGCCGGGCGTTCACCTGTTGGACAGGCGAAATTGGGAAACATGCCGGCAAGTTGGTAAATATTTGCATTTTCAAACCGAAATCATGCTATAATCAAACCGTTAGCCTACAGATGGTGGTAAGCGCTTAAACCATGACGACGAAAACGCTAGAAAACCAGAGTTTGTTCGGTCGTTTGCGCAATCTGTGGAAGACCAGCAGCGACGAGATCCCCGACCTGTACCCGTACAAGCTGCGCGATCCGCTGCTGCCCGCCAACGAAACCCGCTTCTATCAAATTCTGCTCGCCATCGTCGGCAAGCGGGTGGTCATCTGCCCGAAAATGCGCCTTGCCGACCTGTTCCGCGTGCACGCCGCCAACGAACATTATCAGGCATTCTACCGCCGCATTGCCACGCGCTCGGTCGACTTCATCCTGTGCGAGCGCTACACGCTCAAACCGCTGCTGGCAATCGAACTCTACGATCACAACCAGCCGAGCTTCCTGCGTAAGCGCCGCGACCCGTTCATCGACAAGGTGTTCAAGGCGGCGAAGCTGCCGATTCTCCACCTCGTCACGCAGAAGGAATACAATCTGAAGGCGCTGGCGCTGCGGGTTGCGCCGTTCCTGACGACCGTCGCCTACACGCGCGGCGCTGAGCCGATCACGCTCGACATCCCGCCGCGCTGCCCGAACTGCGGCGTGCCGATGGTCAAGCGCACGGTCATCAGCGGCTCGTACAAGGGGCATACCTACTTTAGCTGTCGAAACTTCCCCGAATGTTCCGAGCGGCTGCCGCTGTCGAAGTCGCTCGCCTATGTGAACTGAGGGCGCGTCGGTCGCGCACAATGCCCGCTGCAACCGCCGGGGAGCCATGTGGCTCCCCGTTTGTTTCCTCTGGTGGCTGCTGTTTTTTCTCCTACATAGGGCAATTTGCCCGAATTTACACTCCCCAACCTGTTATTTAGCGTAATCTTTTGAACGTCACATCTGCCGTATGTGTATAGACGGTAGAGTCCGAATTCGCTTGCAAACGGAATGCAGTCATGTTAATGTCCATGCGAGCGTTTTCAAAATGATTTCCGCTCATTTGTAACAGGTTTCTACAGGAGGCAGTGGGTCTATGAAGAATTCATCCAGGGTATCACAATTCATTCCGCTGATGCTGCTCATCGCACTGATGGTGGGCATCGTCGGCGGCGTTGCGGCACAGGACGAAGCAAAGGTTCTCGTCACGGGTCGCCAGATGAGCGCCAGCGATGTTCCGACGCTCGACCCGTCGATTACCCAGGACGTGCCATCGGTTCAGATCGAATGGGAACTGTTCCCCGGTCTGGCACGGTTCCACGAAGAAACGTCCGCGCTGCAGCCCGGTATGGCTACCTGGGATGTTTCCGATGATGGGTTGGTCTACACCTTCCACATCCTCGAAAACGTGCCCTGGGTTCGCTACAATGCCGACACCGGCGCGGTCGAAGAAGTCACCGATGACAGCGGCAACGTCCGTTATGTGACGGCTGGCGACTTCGCCTTTGGTATCCAGCGCTCGCTTGACCCGGATACGGCGTCCCCGTATCTGTACGTCATTCAGCCGTGGATTGCTGGCGCTTATGATTTCGAAGCGGACAACAGCGATCCGTCCGTCCTCGGACTCAACGTGGTCGACGACAACACGCTGGAAGTGACCGTGACGGCGGTGTCCTCGGTGACGCCGGCTATTTTCGATATGTGGGTTACCTATGCGGTACCGCAGTGGCTGGTTGAAGAATACGGCGACTTCTGGATTGACCCGGAGAACATCGCCACCTTCGGTCCGTTCGCGCTCAAGGAATGGGTGCGTGGTGACGGCGGCAGCCTGACCATGATCAAGAACCCCTTCTGGCCCGGAACC
>JADLHH010000078.1 GCA_020848855.1 Anaerolineae bacterium
GACGATTGCCGCCGCCATCAGCGCCATATTCAGCGGGCTGACCGTCAGCGCACCCTGACCGAGCGCCAGCCGCGCCAGCGCGTCGTCGTCTGCGGCAGTCGGGACAGGCGTCGGCGTGGTGTTGGCGTCGTCGGTGACGAAGCCGGGCAGTGTCGGCTGCTTGTCCAGCCGGAATGTATCGATGGTCGCCTGTACCGTCGCCGAGCCGAGGTCAATCGCCAGCGACTTGAAGGCGTTCGGACAGGCGAATGTGTAAGCGTCGCGCAGCGGCAGCGCCATCGACGGCAAACGCACGGCACAGTTGAGTTGCAGGTCTTGCAGCACGACCGGGTCGGTCGCCTGATCGATGTTTGCATCAATTGGATGGTTGACGAGGAAAGCGGCTGCCATCAGCGGCGTTTCCAGCGCGCCGCCCGGCTGGTAGCGCCCCTGCAGCACGCGGTTGAAGAATGGGTTGCCCGGCGCGGCGATCAGCATATCCCAGTTGGCATCGAGCGTGTTCGGATCGTAGGTCGGCAGGCTGAGCATCGCCAGCACCGCGCCGTCGGGCACGCTCAGGACGACTACCGCACCCTGCTGCCCGTCCATCGCCTCGGCGATGCGCTCCTGCACGTCGAGGTCGAGTGTCAGGCGCGCGTCCGAGCCTTCCGTCGCGCGGTGCAGCAGGCTGTCGAGCAGCAGCGTGCCCGTGTCGCGCGCGATTGAACTGCCGCTCAGCACGCCGTCGAACGCGCTTTCCGCGCCGTCCGCGCCGTAGCGCAGGCTGAAGTAGCCGAGCGCGCTGTACATCGCCGGGTAGAGGTACTGGCGAATCACCCGCTCGTTTTCGCCGAGTGTCGATTCCACCAGCGTCCGGTCGTCGCGGTCGACCAGTGTGCCGCGCAGGATCGATGCCGCCGCTTCGACACGGCGCGGGTTATCGGCGCGCTTGAGGATCGTGTCGGGACCGATCACCGCCCAGTAGGTCGCCGCCATAGTGACCACCCCGAACATCGCCAGCAGACCGATCACCAGGCGGTTGACTTCGCGCGTGAATTTCACGGCTAGTTCTCTCCCGCCGAAAGCCGCAGCAGCAGACCGACCATGACGAAGTTGACCAGCAGCGAGCTGCCCCCATAGCTGAAATAGGGCAGGGTGACCCCCGTTAGCGGGATCAGCTTCAGCACGCCCCCCATGATCAGCAGCGTCTGCACGGCGATCATCACGCTCAAGCCGACCGCCATCAGCGCCTGAAACGGGCGGAACCGCTGCAGGATGGCGATTCGCAGCCCGCGCACGACGAACACGGCGAAGCAGACGACGACCGCGATCACGCCGAGCAGCCCCCATTCTTCCGCCAGCGCCGCGAACACGAAATCCGAATGGACGACCGGGATGTACGTCGGCGACCCCTGTCCGATTCCCTGCCCGAAGACGCCGCCCGCCGCGAACGCCAGCAGGCTCTGGACGATCTGAAAGGCACGGTTGTCGGCTTCCAGCCAGGGATTCAGCCAGATATCCACCCGAAGCTGCACCACGTCGAATAGCCGATAGGCGGCTATCCCGGCGACCGCCACCAGCAGCGCGCCGATGATCAGCAGCGGGGCGTAGCCGCTGGCGACGTACAGCAGCACCAGAAACACCACTAAGAACAGGATCGCCGTGCCGAGATCGCGCTGCCATACCAGAATCACGACCGACAAGCCCCACATCAGCGCGATCGGTCCGGCGATGCGCGGCGAAAAGCGCGGGTGTTCGATAGTCATTCGCTTCTGCGCTGCGGGGTCTGCCGCGCGCATTGCCGGGAACTGCTCGGCGAGGTAGCTCGCCAGGAACACCACCAGAATCACCTTGAGCGCTTCCGATGGCTGGAAGAACAAGCCGCCGACGCCCAGCCACAATTCCGGCGCGCCTTCCAGCCCGGACGGGTTCGTGCCGAGGATAATGGTGGCGATCAGCAGCGCGAAGCCGACGACCAGCAGCGTGTAGCGATAGGCGCGCAGCAGCCGGACGATGCGCGGCGTGTAGACGATCACCAGCATCGCGGTTGCCGAAACCAGCAGCCACAGTGTCTGGCGCTCGGTGAAGTTCGGCGCCAGCCGGTCGATCATGACCAGCCCCCAGCCGCTCATCAGCAGCGCCAGCGGGAACAGCAGCCGGTCGCGCAGCGGCAGACGGCGGTCGAGTAGCCGGCTGCCGACCACCGCGCAGACGATCCAGGCGATCAGCGGCAGCCAGGCGCGAATTTCGAACGCGCGCCGTTCCAGCGTCAGCGCCAGCAGGTTGACGAACACGAAGCCTCCGCCCAGCACGAGCAGCAGCACTTCCGCCCAGTGGATCGGCGGCACTTCGCGTTCAAGGCGCTCAGGGAGGTGGAGCGTAACGTCCATCAGCGAATTTTGCAGCCCATCAGGTATTCGGGAACAGCCGCCCGACGATTGGGCGCAGCCTGCCGATCTGCATCACGGCGCGGTCGGTCATCACGGCATTGTCGAGCGTGTGATGGCAGTCGCAGTCCAGCGACACATCGAGCAGTTCGACCGCCCGCACAAGCGCCCGCTGGGCGATGCGCAGGTTGTGGTGGAAGGTCTGCACCACCATCGTCGAATTGACCGGCTCCTCGTGCCATACGTCGTAATCGGTGATGTGCGACATGGTGGTATAGGCGATCTCGGCTTCGCGCGCCAGAAACGCTTCCGGGCAGGTGGTCATGCCGATAATGTCGCAGCCCCACTGCCGGAAAATTCGGCTTTCGCCGCGCGTGCTGAAGCGCGGACCCTCGATGGTGATGTACGTCCCGGTCTCGTGCGCCGTGCCGCCAACCTCGCGCACAGCCTGCGCCCCGATTTTGCTCAGTTCCGCGCAGAGCGGGTCGGCGACCGAAACATGCGCGACCAGCCCGGTGTCGAAGAATGACCGTCCGCGATCCGCCTTCGTGTAGTCAACAAGCTGGTCGGGGAAGACGATGTGACCCGGCGCGTAGTCTTCCCGCAGCGAGCCGCAGGCGTTCACGGCGAAGATGAAGCGCGCGCCGAGCATTTTCAGCGCGCAGATGTTGGCGCGGTACGGCACGGTGCTGGGCGTGAACACGTGCCCGATGCCGTGACGCGGGATGAAGGCGACTCGCTTGCCGCCCAACGTGCCGATCACCACGTCGGCGCTGGGCTTGCCAAAAGGCGTGTCGATCACCTGCGTGACCACATCGGTCAGTTCCGGCATATTGTACAGCCCCGAACCGCCGATCACGCCGATCTGGATACTTTCCATCATGATGCTGTTCTACTCTTTCCCTGATGTGGCTACATGGTGGCGCGGATTCTACCGCCATCGACCGGGAGCGCCACCCCATTGATGAATCCCGCCGCCGGGGAGCAGAGAAAGACGGCGGCGTTGGCGAATTCTTTGGGCGTGCCGTAGCGCCCCAGCGGAATGTCGGCGGCGGCGCGTTCGCGCTCCTGCTCGACGCTCGTGCCGTTTTTGCGCGCTCGCGTTTCCAGCAGGTCGGCTTGCCGCGCCGTTTCAATCGTGCCAGGCAGGAGACTGTTGACGCGAATCGCCTCTGGTGCGAGTTCCTGCGAGAGTGTTTTCATCAGCCCGACGACCGCCGGACGGATCGCATTGGTCAGGATGTTGTTTTTGCTCGGCTGTTTGGCGGACGCCGACGCAATCGCCAGAATCGCCGCCCGCCGCGACTGGCGCAGGTAGGGCAGGGCAGCGCGCACCAGATTCACCGCGCTCATCAGCGTCGTCTGGGTCGCGCGTTCCCAGTCTGCGGCGGCGAAATCGTCGAACGTGCCGCTGGGCGGTCCGCCCGCGTTGGTGACGAGGATGTCCAGCCCGCCGAGCATGTCGGCGGCGTTGCGCACCAGCCGCTCGACGGCTGCCGGGTCGCTCACGTCGCCCGCCAGCGTGTAGACCGGGTTGCCGCTCGCCTGATTGATGCCGGCAGCGGTCTCCTGAAGCGCCCCCAATGTCCGGCTGTTGACGACCACCAGCGCCCCTTCCAGGCTGAACTGGCGGGCGGTCGCCGCGCCCAACCCCTGACTGGCAGCGGTGACCAGCACTTTCGCCCCGCGTAATCCTAAATCCATGCGCTCACTGCTCCAGTTCGAGCCGGAAGCTCAGGCTGCCGATGCCGATAATGTCGCCGTCGGTGATGATCACCGGCTGGGTGATGGGCATTCCGTTGATGGTCGTGCCGTTGCGGCTCTGGCGGTCTTCCAGCCACCACTGACCGCTGCGCAGCGCGACCAGCGCGTGCTCGCCGCTGGCGTAGTTGTCGTTGATGGCGATGGTGTTGGTGGGCGAACGTCCGAAGCTGGTGAGCGGCAGCAGCGGGTATGACTGCCCGGTCGGGGCGAAGCTGTCGCCAATATCGCGCATTTCGATCAGCCGACCATACGTGCGGCGGCTGGCTTCGACCTGCACGACCACGCTGCGGTAGTCGTGCCACATGACGACGAACAGCAGCGCCAGCACACCCACGAGCAGCGCGCCGGAAACCATCCGCAGCAGAAAAAGCGTCAGTTCGGTGCTCACGACGGCTCCGCCGGGCTACAGGATCGGCTGGTCGCCAAAATTGGTCTGGTCGTCGAGCAGGGATGTGTCTTCAAGATAGACGATCTGCGTTTTGCCGACACGGATCACGTCGCCCGGTTGCAGGCGGTGCTCGCGGACGATGACATCGTTGACGAGGACGCCCCCCTGGCTTTGCGTGTCGAACAGCGTATAGACGCCGAACCGCAGCCGAAGCTGGATGTGATGGCGCGAGACGTAGGGGTCTTCCAGCACGACGTGGTTATCACGGCTGCGCCCGATATTGACGATGCCGTCCCGCAGCAGGTAGGTCATCTGCCCGTTGACGATGAGTTGAGGGTTCTGCGGCGCGCGCGACTCCGGCATCGCGATCGGCTTCATGACTGCCGTCGCCGAAGTCGTGCCGCTGCGATAGCCGGCATCGACCACGATTTCGCTGGTTTCGGTGTTCGGCGCGGCGATGAACTCGATAGTCGGCACGTCGCTCAGCCGATAGCCGACTGCCGCCGCCAGTTCGACCAGATGCTGACCGAGGATATGCTTCAGTTCCGGCTGGCGGCTCATCAGGTGCTCGCACACTTGCGGGTTGAGGCGAATCAGATAGCGGTCGGGCGCGTACGGGCGCGGGTCGCCGTCGCTGGCTGGCTGGATTCCGCCCTCCATCGCCCGCGCCAGATGCAGCGCGATATCCTGTGCGCGGATCGTCTTGCTGAAAAGCTGGGCGAACGTGCCTTCGATAAGCTGCTCCAGCTTCGCCTCTAGGCGTGCGATTGCTTGATCATTCATGGGGCGCATTATAGCCCGACGCTCAGATCGCGGCAATGCGCGCTTACCCTACGTGCTGCCTCTGGCGATATGTGGCTTATCGTGACGTGGGGACATATGTAGGGGCATGGCGTCGCCATGCCCCTACGGAAATTACAGGATGGTATATCGGGCTAGATTTGCGGCACCCAGACCGGCTCGGTCGGCACGTTGTCTGTCCACGCATCGTACAGCACGACGTTGGTGTCCGCCGACTGGCGCAGGTTGGTGAGGTATTCGCTGAACGCCTGATTCTTCGCCTGCTCGAATTCGGTGTCGGTCATCTCGCGGTCGTCGCGGGCGCGCACCTGAATGATGTGGTAGCCGAAGTCGGTCTTGACCGGTCCGACCAGCGCGCCGATTTCGGCGGTTTTCACCGCGTCGGCAAATTCCGTAACGTAATTGCTGGCGGGCGCCCAGCCCAGTTCGCCGCCCGACGAAGCGGAGCCATCGGTCGAGATGGCGCTGGCAAGGGCGGCGAACGACTCGCCGTTCTGAAGCGCGGCGAGCGCATTGTTGGCTTCTTCTTCGGTGGCGACCAGAATGTGCCGGGCATCGACATACGGCGCGGTGCGCGTCACGTCGGTGATCACGGCGTCACGGACTTTGTCGCGCAGCGCGTTCATGCGGAAGTAATCACGGATGTCGGCGTCGCTCGCGCCGGTCAGCGTGCGAATCTGCGCGAAGAAGTCGGTCTCGCGTTCGGCTGCCTGCGTCGCGATTTCGGTCGCGTTCGGCGTCGACGAAGGTGTCGCCGAGGGCAGCGGTGTAACGGTCGGCGTCCCGGTCACTTCGCCGGGGGTTGGCGTCAGCGTTGCCGACGGAACCGGCGACGGGGTCGGTGAAACCAGCGGCGTGTGCGATGGCGTCGGCGATGGCGAAGCGGTCGGCTCGATGCCGGCGGTCGCCGGGTCGTAGCCGAACAGCTTGGCGATCTCGGCGTTCAGGTCGTCTTCGGTGACGGTGATGCCGAGTTCCTGCGCCTTCTGGCGAACCAGCTCGTCCTCGACCATCGTGTTCAGAACCGAGTTGCCCAGTTGGTCGGTGATCTGAAGCTGCCCGTACCAGGTGCTGTACGGCTGCTGGCTGGTGATCAACTGCGATAGCTGATCGGTCGTGTAACCGAGACTGCTGTACAGGCTGAGCGCGCTGTCCAACTGCTGAATCAGCAGCGCCCGCTCGATCTTGGCGCGGGTTTTGAACTCGCCCACGGTGATCGTTTCCCCGTTGACCGTCGCCACCGCCTGATTGGGGACGAGCAGTTGGTCGTTCAGAACGGCGACCAGCAGAATCAATGCGGCAATGCCGACCGTGATCAGCGTGCCAATCAGGATCAGGCGTTGAATTTCGATTTCGCGCTCGTGCTTGGAGCGGTATTCACGAAGGAGTTTGGGCTGGAGCCGGCTCTTCGATTCGGGTTCCGGTTTGGGTTGAGCGGGCTTTGGCAGCCCGGTGGTGCTGCGCTTCGACATCTTCGCTCCCTGTCAAAAAAGAAAACGGGCGCTGGCACGCAAATCGGGGCATGTGGAACGCTTCGTGCCATGCCCCGTGCTGCCAGCGTCTATTCGCGTTATGCGTTTAGTCCTGAACGATGACGAACGGCAGCAGCGCGAGATGCCGTGCGCGTTTAACTTCGCGCGCCAGTTCGCGCTGGCAGCGCGAGCAGTTCCCGGTCTGGCGGCGCGGCTTGATCTTGCCGGTTTCGGTGACGTAGCGCTTCAGCGTTTCGATATCCTTATAGTTGAAGCAGCGCCCTTTGGGGCAGTACGTCCCCTGACGATAGCGCCGCCCGAAACCACGCTGCCCGCGCCCGCGGCGGTCGTCGCGTCCGCCGTCACGGCTGTCGCGCGATTCCCGTCCGCCGCGTCGCCCTACATCCTCGTTCTCGTCGCCGTCGTCTTCGTCTTCGATATTCGCGCCGCGACGCTTCATTTCATCAGGCAGAGTCTTCTCGTCTCCTGTCAGAAGGCGTAATCGCCGTTATCGCCTTCGTCATTCACATAATCGAAATCACTGTGGGCGCGGCGGTCTCCGAGCAGGATCATCTCGTTGGCGACGAGTTCGGTGCGGAAGTGTTTCTTGCCGCCGTCGTCTTCCCAGCCGCGCGTTTGCAACCGACCTTCAACGTAAACCTGCTGGTTCTTGGTCAGGTGCGCCTTGCAGATTTCGGCAAGGTTTCCCCAGGCAACTACGTTAAACCATTCGGTTTCTTCGCGTCGTTCGCCTTCAGATGATACCCACGTCCGGCTGGTGGCGACGCTGAAGCTCGTTACCGGGCGACCGCTGGGCGTGAAGCGCATTTCCGGGTCGCGCCCCACGTACCCGATAATGATCACTTTGTTCAGACCGCGTCCCATAAGCATTTCCCCGGCAATCCGACGGTGCGCGGGTCTCCTCGCTTACTCGTCGGTGCGGACGAATAGATAGCGCAGCACATACGGCGACAAATTGAGGTTGCGCTCAATTTCGCCCAGCGCGCGCGGCTCGATCTTCGCCTCGAACAGCACGTAGAAACCCTCGCGCTGTTTGTCGATTTCGTAAGCCATCTTGCGCCGACCCCAGCGATCGATCCGCGTCACCTGACCGAGTTCCTCGGCTTCGACCCAGGCGCGTACCTGGTCGAC
>JADLHH010000079.1 GCA_020848855.1 Anaerolineae bacterium
CGAATGGTGATGATCAGCGCATTGCTGAGCGTCCTTCGGATGCCGCCGGCTTCGGATTCGCCCGGCACAGGGTCGAATAATCTAGCGGAGGTGCTCAATCGACGTGCCTCCCTCGTGCTCATCCTCTTTCACGACCTGCAGGTAGATGGCTTCCAGCGTCTGCGAGACCGGCGCGAGTGTGACGATCTCGACGCCCATGCCGATCACCCGCTGGATCAGCGCCGGGTTGGTGCTGTCCGGGTCGGCAACGCGGTAGCGCAGCCAGTTTGCACCGCTCTCCTCGACGGTCACCATGTCGCCAATGTCGCGCGCCAGACCGTTCAGCCTGCCGCGCACGCGCAGCTCCATCTGCGGGTCGCCCACGAAGCGCCGCGCCAGCTCGTCAAAGTTGCCGCTGGCGATGATGCGCCCGCGCCGGATGATGGCGATGCGGTCGGCAAGCTGCTGCGCTTCGGTCAGGTTATGGGTGGTGATCAGGAACGTGCGCTCGTCACGCTGAAGCTCGACAATCGCGTCGCGCACTAGCTTGGCGCTCTGCGGGTCCATCGCCGAAGTCGGCTCGTCGAGCAGCAGCACCGGCGGGTCGTGGAGCATCGCCCGCACCAGCGCCAGCTTCTGCTTCATGCCCTTCGAATAATCGCCCAACTGCTTGTCGAGCGCGAACGTCAGCCCGAAGCGCTCCATCAGGTCATAGGTGCGTTTTTTGCGCACGTCCGGCGCGAGGTGGTAGACCTGCCCGAAGAAGTCGAGATACTCGACCGCCTTCATGCGCTCGTACAAGCCGTGCTGTTCGGTCAGCACGCCGACGTGCGCCCGCACCCGCTCCGGCTGGTGCGCCACGTCGTAGCCGGCAATCTTCGCCCAGCCCGACGAGGGCGCGAGGATCGAGGTCAGCATTCGCACGGTCGTGGTTTTGCCCGCGCCGTTGGGTCCCAGCAGCGCCAGCACCGTCCCGGCGGGGACGCTCATCGAGACGTTCTCGACTGCCAGAAAATCGTCGTAAAACTTCGTCAGTTCGTGCGCTTCAATCATAAATACGCAGAGCCTGTGCTATATCTCGTCAATGCTTAGTTATGATTATCACACGACTAGCGAGATGCGTGAGTAAACAAACTGTGAAGGCTGGTGAGCGGGGCTAACCCACCGGGGGATCGGCGTCCGTTTCGGGCGGGAGGATGGCTTCGAGCTGCGCGACCAGCGGCGGTATGTCTTCGGCGACAACTTCCCAAACACGGTCAAAATCAATACGCATATAGGCGTGAATCAAAACATTCCGCATACCGATGATTGGCTGCCAGGGGATTTGAGGATATTGATCGCGCGTGTCCTGACTGACTTTCGCAGCCGCCTCGCCGACGATCACAAGCGCCGTAAGCAGCGCGAATTCGAACTGTCGATCAGCGCTCAGAGAAACGCGCGATTTTCCGGCTGCAAATTCCTGCGCGATGCGTGCCGCGTCGAGCATATCCCGGAGACGAGATGCATCAGCCTCGTTCATAGATCGCCACCGCGCTATCCATCACCCGCCGGAGAATGCGATCGCTGATAAATCCTTCTGTCTTGAAATCGACCTCACGCCCCAGCAGTTCGGTTAGCTCGACCTGCATACCGCCCATGTCAAGCAGGCTAACTTTTGCATCCGCCTCGAACTCCACCAGCACGTCGATATCGCTGTCGGGGCGAAAATCGTCGCGCAGCACCGAGCCGAACAGCGACAGCCTGCGAATGTGATGCCGCTGGCAGAATTCGGCAATTGCTTCAAGGGGG
This sequence comes from Anaerolineae bacterium, assembly GCA_020848855.1. Next base: position 1,768 of record JADLHH010000079.1, read on the forward strand.
AGTGCGATTCGCTGGTTGATCATAAGCGAACACCCTGTAGGGGCAAGGTACTGCCCTGCCCCCTCAAAATCGGATGGCTTACGCCGCTTTGCTGCTGGAAGCGACCGACTGCTGCTTCACTTCCTCGACCGTCGGCGTGCTGCGCTGGCGAATCACGAACACCACCAGCGCGATCACGAACACCAGCAGCGTGAACGCCTGCGACGAGTTGATGTCCGTGCCGGGGATGTGCGCCACTTCGACGCGCAGGAATTCCAGCAGGAAGCGGATGAACGAGTACTGCATGACGTACAGCAGGAAGATATCGCCGTAACGCAGCTTGTCCCGCCCGCGCTGGAAGATGTTCAGCAGGACGATGAACGCCAGCACGCTCCACAGCGACTCGTACAGGAACAGCGGGTGGAAACGGGTCGTCGCCACCGGGTAGTCGACCAGGCTCTTGAACGGCGTCACGCGGTGCGAGGCGTCAATCGAGATGCCCCACGGCAGGCTGGTGACCGTGCCGTACAGTTCCTGGTTGACGAAGTTCGCCCAGCGCCCAATCGCCTGCCCCAGCGGCAGCGTCACCCCGGCGATGTCGAGCCAGGGAGCGACCGGCTGGTGATTACGGCGCAGGTAGACGTACGCGCCGGCAAAACCGCCCAGCACCGCGCCGAAGATGCTCAAGCCGCCGCTCCAGATGGCGATGGCGCCGTTCTGCAGGTCGAAGAAGTGCTGCAGATACCACAGGGTATCCATGCCCTGCTCGACCGACGCCGCCGGCGGAAAGACCACGAACCACGCCCGCGCCAGAATGATCGCCGGGATGATCGCCCAGGTGAGCGCCCCCCAGATATGATCCGGGTCGCGTCCGTCACGCTTGGCGATTCGCGCCGCTATCCACGCCGCGACCAGCATCGCCAGCACGATGATGATCCCGTAGTAGCGGATCTGGAGACGGTCGGCAATGACGATAAATTCGGGTTTAAACTCCATAATTACGCCTCTTTATCGAGATGTTGATAGACGTACCATAAACGCTGCAACCCGGTCAGGTTCGTGCCGACTGCCAGTACCCACAAGCCGAGCACCAACAGGGGCGGGACGAGCAGCATCAGCAGCAGCGTGATCACGCGCTCGAAGCGCGAGAACCACCCGATTTTCACCGACAGATCGGCTTCACCTGCGCGAGCGCGGACATAGCTTACCACAAAACTGCCCATCAGGGATGCCAGGGCAAGCAGCAAATTCAAACCTTCGCCCCGCCCGGCGAAATAATACGCCAGCGCGCCGAAGATCAACCCGTCGGCGTAGCGGTCAAGCGTCGAATCGAGCACGCCGCCGAAGCGGTCGGTGCGCTGCATCGCCCGCGCCACCGCCCCGTCGAGCGCGTCCAGCGGCAGGCTGAGCACCAGCAGCACGCCGCCAAGCTGCACCTGCCCCAGCGCGATACACACTGCCGCCGCCGCGACGACCACCAGCCCGGCAATCGTGATCGTGTCCGGGTGGATGCCCCAGTCGCGCACGGTCGCCCCGGCGCGGCTGGTCAGCCCGGCGGTCAGGGCGCGCATTCGGTCGGAAAGGGTTACGGGTGGTTGAGTCATGGATTACTGCTCCTGCGCGGCACGCCACACCGCGTCGATGGCTTCGAGCGCCGTCAGGTTGCGCACGGGCCAACCGTCGCGCAGGCGGTCGGGGTTATTGTAGAACGAGCGCGCCCACAGCAAATGAAAACCGTCGCTCAGCGCCGGGTCGAAGCCGTGACCGGGCAGCGACTGCGACGCCAGCCAGAAATTCCACAGCGGCATGTCGTACTTTTCCGCCACGCGCGCTACCGCCGCGTTGATGCTGCCGTCGCCTTCCAGATTATCCGCTTTGGTCGCCAGAATCGGCACGACGCCCTGCTCCATCCAGAATTCGACAACCTGCGACAGGTAAGCTTCGTACAGGCTGACCGGCTGCTGCCCGGCACGGTTCCACGTTTCCATGCTGATGATGGCGATGCTGGGGTTGTGCAGCCGTTCTTCGCACTCCAGCGGGTTTTCGCCGCCCTGACAGACTGCCGGGTCCGACCACAGCGGCGACAGCACCGAGGCAACCGTGAAACCCGACTGCACGGCGGCGCTTTCGCGGGCGAACGATCCCGTGAAATTGTCGATAGTCGTCTGCAGCGACTGGTAATTGCCCAGATCGTACTGACCGGGACTGTCGAAATTTGACAGGAAGTACGCCTCCACGTTCTGACAGTCGCCCACTTTCGAGAAGGCGTGGGGGTCGTTGCCCATCGCCATGCCGCGCGCGTACACGTCGCGGGCAGCCTGGCTGATCGCCGGGATCACCGGCTTGGTCTGCCAGGCATCCGGCTCGCACGCCTGCACGTCGAGGCTGTGGATGTAGCCAGTCGTGCGCTGGACGGGGTCTTCTATCACCAGCCATTGATCGACGCCGTTGTTCCGGTCGCCGGTCACGGTATCGACCACCTGAAGCTGGGTATTTTGCGAATAGGTCAGCAGGTAATCGCAGCCCTGAAAATGCGCGCAGGTTCGCACCTCGGTCGGTCGGATGGTGCAGACGAAGGGCGGCTCTGCCTGCGCTTCGGCTGGCGAAAAATGCGCGCTCGTGCTTGCCTTCGGCAAGCCTAGCATCCCCAGCAGCGCGGCCATGCCGACGACCAGTAATCCGCGAACCATAGGGCGAACTCCTTGTGTCCAACCGTGTTCGTCACGAACGCGGGCTTGATATTCGCCGGGCAATCGACTACACTAACCAACATTACGGGGCGTAGCGCAGCCTGGTAGCGCGCAGCGATCGGGACGCTGAGGTCGTGGGTTCAAATCCCGCCGCCCCGACACACTCCCGCTGATGAATACCACCCATCAGTGGGAGTTTTGTTTTCCCGTAACCGCGACGAGTATACATCACCACCCGAAGCGGATAAATCCCCGACTGTCCACTTGTCAAAGATGCGTATTCTGCGGTATGATTAGGCGAAGGAATAGAACAAAGGTTCTAATCATGACGACTAACCCCTTCAAGCGCGCGACCAAATCGCAAGCGAAGCTGCGCATGGCGATCATGGGACCGTCCGGCAGCGGCAAAACCTACACCTCGCTGACCGTCGCCACCGCGCTCGGTAACGTGGCAGTTATAGACACCGAACACGGCAGCGCCAGCAAATACGGCGACCGTTTCACTTTCGACGTGCTCGAACTGACCGACTATCACCCGCAGCAGTACATCGACGCGATTCAGGCGGCGGGCGAAGGCGGCTACGACGTGCTGGTGATCGACAGCCTGAGCCACGCCTGGAACGGCGCGGGCGGCGTGCTGGAGATCGTCGACCGGGCAGCCCGCCGCAGCGAGTCGAAAAACACGTTCTCCGCCTGGCGCGACGCCACCCCGCTGCACAACCAGTTGGTCGAGGCGCTGCTCTCGGTGCCGCTGCACCTGATCTGCACCCTGCGCAGCAAGACCGAGTACGTGCTGGAGCGCGACGAACGCGGCAAGATGACGCCGCGCAAGGTCGGGCTTGCCCCCATTCAGCGCGAGGGCATGGAATACGAGTTCGACGTGGTTGCCGAGATGGATGTGAAGAATACCCTGATGGTCGGCAAGACCCGCATCCCGGCGCTGTCGGGCAAGGTCATCCCCTACC
>JADLHH010000080.1 GCA_020848855.1 Anaerolineae bacterium
GGCGTGACCGCGATCCTGCCGCACGCGGGCAATCTATTCCGCGAAAAAGTCGCCGCCGGGGTATACACCGTCAATGGCTTCGGCAAGCCGACCGGCTTCGAGCAAATCCGCGAGCTGGGCGTGATCGAAACGCCAATCCTGCTGACCAATACGCTCAATGTGCCGCGCGTCGCCGACGCCCTGATCGCCTACATGCTGCGCGACAACCCGGATATCGGCGTGACGACCGGTTCGGTCAACCCGGTGGTGGGCGAATGTAACGACGGCTTTCTCAACGACCTGCGCGGGCGGCACGTGAGCCAGGCGCACGTCTGGCGGGCGATTGAGACGGCATCGGACGGCGCGGTCGCCGAAGGAAACGTCGGCGCGGTCGCCGAGGGACATGTCGGCGCGGTCGCCGAAGGAAACGTCGGCGCGGGCACCGGGACGGCGTGCTTTCAGTTCAAGGGCGGCATCGGCACGGCGTCGCGTGTCGTGCTGGATGGGCGCTTCACCGTTGGGGCGCTGGTGCAGACCAACTATGGCGTTCGCGCCGAGATGATGATGTACGGCGTGCCGCTCGGCGCGCATCTGCTGAACGATCATCTGCCGCAGCCGGGTCCCGGCTCGATCATGCTGGTGATCGCCACCGACGCGCCACTGGACGCGCGCCAGTTGACGCGCTGCGCTCGCCGCGCCGCCATCGCGCTGGGGCGCACCGGAACGGTCAGCCGCGACGGCAGCGGCGAATTCGCCATCGCCTTTTCGACGGCGAACCGCTGGCTGCACGACCCTGACGACTGTGTCGAGGCGGTGACGCGCTTTCACGACGGCAAAGCGATCACCGAGGTCTTCCTCGGCGTCGTCGAGGCGCTGGAAGAAGCGATCTGGAACGCGGCGGTTGCCGCCGAGACGATGACCGGGCGCGACGGCAACACGCTTTCTGCGCTGCCGCACGACGAGATCATCAAATGGTTCGACTACTATCGAAGGCGGACGCCATGATTCTCGAAGCCGGAATGCTCACCGTCAAGCCGGGGCAGGGCGCGGCATTTGAAGCCGCCTTCGCCCATGCCGCGCCGATCATCGCGTCGATGCCCGGCTACATCCGCCACGAGCTTCAGCGCTGCATCGAGATGGAGGATCGCTATCTGCTGCTGGTGTGGTGGGAGACGCTTGAACATCACACCGTCGGCTTTCGCGGCTCGACGCAGTATCAGACGTGGCGCAGCCTCCTGCACCACTTTTACGACCCCTTCCCGACGATTGAGCATTTCACACTGGCGTACCCGGCGGAATAAAACTCACCCGCACGCCATCAGGAACCGATTCCACTGCAAGCCGATCACCTGATCGGCGACGAAAACGCGCAGGATGCCATCGCTGCCCAGACTGTGCCATTCATGCGAACGGCTGCCGCCGTAGATGCGCGTCGCGTTGCACACGCCCCCGCCGGACTCCTGCACGGCGATGATGTCGCCGTGATTGCTGGTCAGCAGCACCACTCCGTCGTACAGCGACAGGCTGACCGTCCCGCCGACGCCCGGCAGCGCCGTCGCCCACTGCTCCTGCCGATTCAGGTCGTAGGCGCGCAGCGTCTCGCCGTCGAACAGAAAGGTTTGCTGATCCGACTGGGCGATGCCGCTGTTTCTGCCGCCCGGCGGCGCGTCGGGGAAATCCAGCGCCCACGTCCCGTCGGCGGCGACTCGCCACAGCCCGCCGCGTGTGTATGCCAGCAGGTCGCCCGCCGCCGCCAGCGACCCCGGCTCGCGCAGCAGCGCCCGATCCACGATTTGACCATCGAGCGAGACGGTCAGCATCGCGTTGTCGGCGGTCATCAAGCCGAGTGCTGTCCCATTCGCCGACCAGCGCAGGATTGGCGCTGCATCGGCGATCTGCCACAGCACCGAGTGCGCCCCCGAATCGAGCGCTGCCAGTCCGGCATCTGTCGTGTGGAAGATCAGCCGATCTCCAGCGAGGATCGGTGCGCTGTCGAGCATCAGCCCGGTCTGCCACGATGCGCCGAGGTTGCCCTCGGCATCGATCAGCCGCATCATCCCATCGGCATACGCGATGATGACGCCGGACGGCTGCTCGATCAGCCCGACGGCGGGTGTGTCGAGGATCACGCGCCACAGCACGCGCCCGTCGCTGCTAATGCGCAGCACGCGCCCCGCGTCGAGCGCGATCAGGCTGTGGTCGCTCAGTTCGACCGGCGGCGCGATCGGTCCGGCTTCGTCGGCGATGTCGGCGCGCCAGCGGTAGCTGTCCAGAAACCACGCCTGCCAGTTGGCGACGAACTTGCTCGGTCGGCGGAAGCCGTCGCTAACCGGGTCTTCCCATGTATAGCCGGCTCCGGGGATGTCCGGTTGGTTGATGCGGATTTCGAAATGCAGATGCGGCGCGGGGCGCGGGTCGCCGACGGCGGCGAGGATGTCGCCTGCGCGCACGCAGGTGAACGGCGCGGGGAAGATCACGCCGGTGGCGTTGGTGATGTGCCCGTACATGCTGTAAGCGACCGAGCTGTCCGGGAAGGTATGCTCGATGATGATCACCCCGCCGTCGCGCCCCCAGCCGTTGGGCGACGAAAAGGTGACGCGCCCGTTGGCGATGGCGCGGACATACGTCCCGTAGCTGTCGCGCCCGCCGTACCAGTCTTCGCCGGTGTGGTAGCGTCCCTGGTGACGTGGGCTGGGCGCGCCGAAGTCCTGCACGATCTGAAAGACGTTCGGATCGACCGGGAAGCTGACGGACGTGGCATAGCCGCACTGGGTTTGCGCCGAGGCGGGCGTGGCAAAGACGATCACGAGAACGGCGAGGGCGAACAGCCGATGGATGACGCGCATATGAGCCTCAGGCTGGCGGATTTGCCGCTATTGTAGCAGGGATGCCGGCAGATATGCCGGCAGATATGCCGGGCGCAGCCCTAACGCCGCGCGCTGGAACTCGGCTCGTTCAGGCGGTCTCGCGGGGAATCAGCTCCACCGGCAGCATGATCGTCTCGGCGGGCGTGTCGCCACCCTCCGGCGTTTCGCGCAGCACCAGATCGACGACTTTGTGACCGATCTCGACCAGGGGAATCCGTATCGACGTGAGGGCAGGTGTTATCTCCTGCGCCATAACAATGTCGTCGAAACCGATCACCGCTACATCGCCGGGAATCCGGTAGCCCTTCTGATGCAGCAGCCCGATAGCGGCGAAGGCGAAGTCGTCATTCGCGGCGAAAATCGCCGTTGGTGGGTTGGAGAGCGCCATGAAGCGCTCCGTCGCCTCGACCGCGACTTTCGGCTGCCACGAATTGCCGAAGATCAACTGCTCGTCCACCGCGATGTTCGCGTCGATCAGCGCCTGTCGGTAGCCTTCGGCACGTAGCTGAGCGCTGGGGTATTTCATGTCGCCGCGCAAATGGGCGATGCGGCGATGCCCCTGCGCGATCAGGTAGCTGGTCGCCGCGTAGCCCCCGCCGAAGTCGTCGTACAGCACCGACGGGAAGTTGAACTTCGGGTCGCAGGCGCGTTCGATGCAAACGCAGGGCAGCCCCGCTTCGGCGATCAGCGAGAGCAGCGCGTCGCTGTCCGGCGGGTCCTGAACGAGACGCACGATCACGCCGTCCAGTCGCCCGCTCATCACGAGTTGTTCAAGCTGCGATAAGTCCTGCCCAATGCCGATCGGATACACCAGCAGATAGCGATCGCGCGCCGTCACTTCTTCGACCACGCCGGTCAGAATCGTCGCGCTGTAGGTGGACATAAAGACTTTGCGTGGGCTGTAATCGCTGAAGATGAAGCCGATGGTGTTGGTTCGCTGGTGGCGCAGGTTCCGCCCCAGCGCGTTGGGACGGTAGCCCAGCTCGTCGATGGCTTGCAGCACACGCTCGCGCACTTCCGGCGAGGTCGGGCGCGGTCCGTTATTGATGACATACGAGACGACACCAGGTGAAACGCCGGCGAGCCGAGCGACATCCCGATGCGTGGCACGCTTCCTTGGTGGCATACGGTTCCTTCATACAGTTACGTTCAGCAGGAGCGAATCAAGTGTAGCACTTCCATCGTGCCAATGCGCACTTGCGCCTGCGAATCCCGGCGCATGGGAACGCAGAGGTTTGGCTTCGGCGCGTCGGTGTATCGAGCCGCGCGTCCGCGTAGTATGCACGATCCGCTGCCGGCTTACCCCTTCAAGCCTGTCATCACGATGCCCTTGATGAAGTAGCGCTGGGCGAAAAAGAACAGTACCACGACTGGCAAAATCATGACCGTAGCCGCCGCCATCTGCAAATCCCAGCGGGTGGTCATCGCACCCCGAAACTGCGCAAGCCCGATGGCGACCGTATAAGTGTCAGGCGACCGCAGATACACAAGCGGTCCAATGAGGTCGTTCCACGATGCGAGGAACGTGAAAATCCCGACCGTGATCAGGGCAGGGCGGGAAAGGGGCAGCATAATCCGCCAGTAGATGCCGAATTCGGTGCAGCCATCAATACGCGCGGCGTCTGCAAGTTCTTCGGGAATTGTGCGGAAAAACTGCCGCAGCAGGAAGATATTGAACGCCCCACCGCCGAAAAACAGGGGCACTGTCAGCGGCAGAATCGTGTTGATCCAACCGAGCCGCGTAAAGATGATGAACTGCGGCACCAGCGTGACGATGTTCGGGAGCAGCAGGGTGGCAATTACGATTGAGAACCACAGATCGCGTCCTTTGAAACGAATGCGCGCGAACCCATATGCACAGAACGACGACGTGAACACGACGGCAATCACGTTCAACGTGGCGATGGCGAGGCTGTTACGCAGGTAAAGACCAAACGGGCGGAACGTCATGGCATCCACATAGTTCTGCCAGATGATCGGGTTCGGAATCCAGTTCGGCGGGTAAGCGAAAATATCAAGCTGCGACTTGAGCGAGCTGCTCACCAACCAGAGAAACGGGAATAGCATCAGGATCGACAGAAAGGACAACAGCCCGTAAATCACCCACCGTGAAATGCGGCTGCCGCGTCGTGCCATGTATTTGGAGAGCACGGGTCCTTGTTCAGACTGGGACAAATCGAGTGTAGTCATCGTGTTGCCTCGCTACTCCCCCGGATTCTCGTAATAGACGCGCTTCCCCATATAGCGAAAGACCACGAACGACAACCCCATCAGGATGAAAAAAAGCAGCCACGACAATGCCGCAGCATACCCCATATTCAGGCTGCGGAATGCTGACCGGTAAATATAAAGCACCAGAAACAGGGTGGAGTTTACCGGTCCACCTTCGGTGATGAGGTAGCCCACCACAAAAACCTGAAACGAGTTGATGAAACCGATGACAAGATTAAAGAAGATGATTGGCGACATCAGCGGCAGCGTCACGTGACGCAGCTTCGCCAGCCGTCCCGCACCATCGATTTCGGCAGCTTCGTAGTAAATGTCCGGGATGCCCTGCAAGCCCGCCAGAAAAATGATCATCGAGCCGCCAACGCCCCAGAGACTCATCAAAATCAGCGCGGGCATCGCCCATGCGGGGTTTTGCAGCCACGGGATTTTAGGTCCACCGACTCCCCGGATAATGACGTTCATCAAGCCGAAATCTGTATTGAAGATCCATGCCCACATCGCGGCGCTGGCGACACTGGGAATGATGCTGGGGAGGTAAAAAATCGTTCGAAAAATGCCGATGCCCCGAAACTGGTTGTTCAGCAGCGTCGCCAGCCCAAAACTCAGTAACAGCCCCAGCGGAACGGAAACAATCGTATAAACAACTGTTGCTTTCAAAGACTGCGGCAGCAGCGGGTCGTTCAGCATGTGCTCGAAGTTGCCGAGACCCACATATTCCGGCGCGCTGATCATATTCCATTCGTTTACGGACAGATACAGGGCGATCAGCGCGGGGATCAGAAACCAGATGATGAAACCAAGCACAAATGGCGAAATAAATAGATAGCCGGTGATATTCCGGCGCTGCGACGGTGAAAGCTGGCTCAGTCGCAGTCCGCGCAATCCACCTGCTGAAGCAGTAACTTTCGATTGGGTTGTCATGGATTTTTCACTCGTCATGTGGCTACTGACGACGGATGAGGCTGCCTTTCAGCATATCGAAGTCAGCAAGCAGACGCCATGTTTGATCTCTGGACATTGGATGCAGTTGGGGACGACCCGTGAGCCGCCCCCGGTACCTGATTGCTTGCTGACTTTGCAGAGCCTGATTTTACATTTTGGCAGCAGAGATAATCTCGTTCGCCTGACGCACGGCGTCGGGTATCACATCGGCGGCGGCGGAGCCATCGGCGACAGCCTGCACCGCAGGGGTGATGAAATCGCTGCCCGCCTGCGTGTATCCGGCAGGAACACGGCAGGTGACACCGTACTTTGGCAGGTAATCCGAGACAAATTCGACGTAATTAGCTGGATGAATACCTTCGGTGAACCACTCCGCGATGCCCTCCGGCGTGGTCTGTGCCGTCTGGCTGGGCAGCCACAGCCCGATCTTGATGAACTGCTCGGTATAGAATGGTGTCGCCAGGAAGCGCAGCCATTGCCATGATTCCTCAGGATGCGGCGTGGAAGCCAGCGCAACATGGAAGTGCGCCTGCAGGGAGGATGCAGTCGTTGCCATCTTGGGCAGCGCGCCGACGCCCATCGGAACCGTCATGGTGGTGGGGTTGATCCACGAAAGTGCCCACGAACCGTCTACCGCTAACGCAAGGCGGTTGGTGTTTAGCATCGCGGTATTGTCCATACCGAGGCTTGCCATCGCGCTGCTGCTTGGGGCGACATGATGGACGTGGATCAGATCAGCGAGGTTTTGCAGCGCCTGCAGCGCCTCCGGGCTGTCCATTCCGCTCAGCCCGTCGTCGGTGACGAATTTGCCGCCGTTGGAATAGATCGCCGCCGTGTAGAAGGTCGGGTTCGGGACGAGCGGGTAGCTCGCGCCGTATTGGACGATGTTGTCCGGGTCGAATCCGTCATCATCGGGATGCTTGCCATTGGCGTCGAGCGTCAACAGCTTGGCGTTGGCGACGAACTCGTCCCAACTCCAGATCTCATCATCCTTGAATCCGGGCGGCGTAATGCCTGCCGCTGCCAGCAGATCGGCATTGTAGTATAGGTGCGGCGCGACCCAGGTCGACCCGATGCCATGCCAGCGACCGTTGGCGTCGGCGCAGCGCTGGGCTTCCTGTGGTAGGAAATAATCCGGCTGACCAAGCAGCGGATCGCTCATGAGCTGGTCAGTGATGTCCAGCAGCAGTCCCTCGGCGCGGTACGTCTCGTAATCGCCGGACCCGCAGAAGGCGGTATCGGGTGGTGTGCCGGCGGCGACATTCGACAGGAAAACCTGCTGGAAATTGGTATCGGGTGTTTGCTGGAAGGTGACCGAAATCCCCGGATTCTCCTGCTGAAAGACCTCGATTGCTGCCTTGACGCCGTTCTCTTCAGCAACCTGTCCCCAGCCCGCGAATGTAATACTGACGACGTCCTGCCGGAGTGCTGCGGCGTGGAGCGCGTGCGGCAGATGCGCCCCGGCGGCGAGCATCGCCGCCGAAGTCCCCGACATCCGTAGAAAATCACGACGTGAAAGTCTCTTGCCAGTCATCTTGAATGCTCCTGAATAAGTCGGTCTCAATTTTCCGCGCACATTTTGTTTCCCTGCTTCGCTGATGTGCCTGCTCGCCTCCTTTCGGCACTCGTTAGACAGCCTAGCTTTCTCGTATCCAGACTTGCATTTCGCCCGGTTCGCGGTTCGCCCAGAAGCAGTACGGAACCGCCCTGAACGTGAAGCGTGTCCGCGTGTTCTGGATGTCTTCCTGCGGCTGGTACAGCGCGCCCTGCCAGTTCACTGGCTCGAC
>JADLHH010000081.1 GCA_020848855.1 Anaerolineae bacterium
GACCTATCCCGCCAGCCCGATCTACACCAGCCTGTACGCGCCCGACCTCATGCCGCCGTTTTACCGCGACTGGGATATCCGCACGCTCTGGCTCAATCGGATGCCCGGCATCCACAGCCATCATCAGGCGTACCTGCCGTTGTACCCGCTGGCGTGGGGCGGGCTGAACATCTCCGGCTGCGATGCGATTCTGAGCAACAAGAGCGGCTTCTGTCACGGCTTGGGACACGACCCCGGTATCGTCCACATCTGCTACTGCCTCGCCCCGACGCGCTATGTGTGGGATTTGGACGCTTACATCGCCCGCGAGGGTTTCGGCAAGCCCATCGAAATCGGGCTGCGTCCGGTGATCGCCGCGCTGCGCCGCTGGGATTACGCCGCCGCCCAGCGCGTCGACCACTTCATCGCCATTTCGACCGAGATTCAGCAGCGCATCAAAACCTTCTACGACCGCGACTCGGTGATCATCTATCCGCCGGTCGAGACGACCCGTTTTCAGCCGTCCGCTGTCGTCGAGGATTATTATCTGGTCGTCTCCCGGCTGATTCCCTACAAGCGCATTGACCTCGCCGTGCAGGCGGCGACCCGCCTCGGCGTGCCGCTCAAGGTCGGCGGTAAGGGGCGCGACCTCGACCGCCTGAAGGAACTGGCGGGACCGACTGTTGATTTTCTCGGCTACGTCCCCGATGCCGATCTGCCCGATCTGATGGCGCGCTGCAAGGCGTTCATCTTCCCCGGCTTGGAAGACTTCGGCATCACACCGGTGCAGGCGCAGGCTGCCGGTCGCCCAGTGATCGCCTACGGCGGCGGCGGCGCGCTCGATACCGTCATCCCCGGCAGGACCGGCGTCCTGTTCGGCGAAATGACCGTCGAGAGCCTGGTGGCGGCGATGCAGTCGTTCGACGCTTCGGCTTACGACCCCGCCGTCATCCGCGCGCACGCCGAGCGCTTCGATATCGGGCTGTTTCAGCAGCAGATCACTGCTTACGTGGATGAAAAACTCAACGCAAAGGCGCAAAGAGGCAAAGACGCAAAGGGGTCTTAATTATTCTTGGCGATTATACCTTCGTGATAGGTAACGTCGGGGCACGACATGTCGTGCCCCTACCATCAAGGGATAATCACCTTATTCTTTGCGCCTTTGCGTTGACTCTTTTACTTGATCGCACTTCCCGCGATGTGCGGGCTGGCGACCGGCAGCGGCGCGCGGAATGTCTGAATCTCCACCTGGCTGAACCCCGCCCGTTCGATGGCGGCGGCGGTATCGCGGTCGGGCTGGCAGCCATCACCCAATGCGCTCCAGAATGGCTTGATCAGCTTCTGCACCCACCACGTCGGCGAGTGTTCCGGCGCGGCGACGTGCTCTACGAACACGTAGCGCCCGCCGGGGCGCAGCACTCGCCGGATTTCGCTCAGCACGCCGCGCTGATTGCTGACCGAACACATCACCAGCGTGCTGACGACCGCGTCGATACTCGCGTCTTCGACCGGCAGCCGCTCGGCGACTTCGGCGCGCACTTCCCCGATAATGCCGTGCGCGTTCGCCGCTTCGAGCAGGTGCGGATGCATGAACACGTTCGGCTCGATGCCGATCCAGCGGATGCCCGGCGGATAGTAGGCGAAGTTCGCGCCCGTCCCCGCGCCGATTTCCAGTACCGCCCCGCTCAAGCCGGACAGCAGCGCCTGCTTGTACGGCTCGACTAGATCATCGTAGCCTGACGTGGACTCGTTCGCCGTGAACCATGCGAAAAACCGCTGGCGCCAGCCGGCGCGCGCCGCGCTCCCCGCGATCTGTTCGACTGCCCCGTTTCCGTTCGTGCCGTTCAATCCCGCTGTCCTGTGGTTGTCTTCACTTGCGTAGACTCATATAATATGCCCGAATTTGGGAGGAACGCTTGGAACTTTTGCAGATTTTGCGAATTCTGCGCCGCTGGTGGTGGCTGATCGTCATCCCGGTGGCGATCACGGCGGTGCTGGCGCTGCCCAGCCTGCGCAGCGCGCCGGGCGGCGGCTTCAGCCAGACGATCACCTACAGCGCCATGCAGGTGCTGGACGCCATCCCGCGTACCGAGGGGGATTATCAGGATATCTGGCTGTCGTCGGAACTGACCGTCAACGCCTTCACCGACTGGATTCTCGGCAGCCGCTTCCGCGACGAGCTGGCGGCGCTGGTGCCGGACGCTAACGTCGCGGCGCTGGGAATCGCCGCCCAGAACGCTCACAGTGTCGGGCGTATCGACCTCAGCTACCCGGACGCTGCCGGGATGCAGGCGCTTGGCGACGCCGCCGTCACCGTACTTGCGACCCGCAGCCAGGACTACTTCGCCCAGTTGGGCGGCGAACCGGCTGTCGTCACGGTGCTGAGCCAGACGCCGGTCACGCCCGCGCCGCCGCCGCTGGTAGATCGCTTCGGGGCGTTCATTCGCGTCGGCTTGGGACTGATCGCGGGCATCGGGCTGGCATTTCTGGCACATTATCTCGACCCGGTGCTGCGTACCCGCGCCGAAGTCGAGGCGCTTGGCGTGCCGGTCGTCGGCGTCGTCCCGCGCAAGTGAGGCTGTATTCGTGAGGGACGCCGCATCATCCGGTGGTTGGGCGCGAATATGGGCAGGTCGTAGACCTGCCCCTACACCCGCTCCTATATCTGTCTCTACGGTGCTGTCCTCTGCCGGGGCAGCAATTGTGGCGCTTCTGCTCGTTCTCGTCCTACCCGTTCACGCCGAACACTACACATCCTACGCCTGGGCGGACGCCGACCTCGCCCTGATCTATCCAGACGGATGGGATTCCCCGGTCGCCGCTGCGACCGACGACGCGCTCACCCTGACGCTGAATGGCGGCGACACGACCGTCGTGCTGGCGGTACTGCCGATCTCCAATACCCCCGACGTTGCGCTGCGGGCGGCGCTCGACGCGCAGATTGCCGCCGTCGGCTTGCTGCCGCTGCGCTATGCGCTCGCGACGCTGTACGGACGTGACGGGCTGCGGGTGGATGCCGTCAGCGCCAACCGCACCCAGATCGGCATCGGACGCGCCGGGCGGCTGCCCGATAACCGCAGCCTGGTCATTGTCGGGCGTGCCCCGGCGGCGGATCAGGCTGCGCTCGAATCCACGCTCGACGCGATTTTCGCCAGCCTCGTCTTCAGCGCCGGTGCGCCGCCCGTGCAGCCCGATTACCACGCTGTATGGAGCGTTCCGCCCGGCGAGCAGCCGGTGCTGGGGCTGGCGATGTCCGGCAACCGTGTCTACGCGCTCGATGTTGACGGCGTCCGGGTGTACGATGCCACGACCGGCGCGGCTGTCGCCACTTATGCGTTCGAGCATCCTGCCCAGCCGAGCGCCATCGCCACCGATGCCGCCGGGCGGGTCTACATCGGCGATACCGTCTGCCGCTGCGTCCTGGTGATGAATGTCGAGGGGCGCTGGGTCGATACGCTCGGCGCGTTCGGCGGCGGTTCGCCTCACAGCCTCGCCGTCACGCCCGACGGGACGATCTACGCCGCCGACAAGTCCGAAGCGGGCTACCAGCTTCGCATTGTCAACGGCTCGCGCAGCCGGACGGTCGGCTTGAATTTCAACGCCGAAGCGCCGCCGCTCGTCGCCGTCGATGCCGCCGGGCAGGTGTGGGTGGTCGAGTGGCTGAATTCGCTGATCGACGGCAGCACGAGCGGCGCGGTCTCGCTGGTGAGCGGCGACAAGCCATCCGCCGAGCTGCGATTCTGGTTGGAACACCGCTCGCCGGATGTCATCACCGCCATGACCGCCGCCCCGGACGGCGACCTCGCCTTCGCGTCGATGGATGAGGGCGTGCTGCTGGTCGACTCAGGCGGCGCTGTCGTCAGCCAAATCGCGCCTGACGATAGGCTGCGGCGTGTTGTATTCGGCAGCGACGGCGCGCTGTATGCTGCCCGCGCCGACGGCGGGATCACAGCGCTCAGCACGCGCGGGCTGCCGGATCGCTTTGGCGGGCGGGTGCTGGCGCTTGGCGTGCCAGTAGTGGGTACGCTCAGCGAAGCTGCGCCGCAGCAGTCATGGACGTATGACGGCACGGCAGGCGAGCGCCTGACGATCTCGGCGGTTGACCAGACGCGCACCGACGTGTTTCAGGTCGGGCTGGATATGGCGCTACGCCTGATCGCCCCTGACGGCAGCGAACTTGCCTACAACGACGACCAACCCGGCGACGATCTGTTCGGCGTTTACGACGCGCAAATCGCAGATTTCACGCTTCCGCAGACCGGGACGTACACCATTCGCGTCGAGTGGCGGCAGGCGCAGGGGATGTACACGCTCGGCGTCAGCGGCGGGCAAACGCTCGAACTGAGCGCTGACGACGTGACGCGGCTCGATGGCGTGCTTCAGGATGTGTTCCCGGTGCAGGACTGGCGCTTCGACGCGCGCGCCGGCGACGTTCTCACGATCACCATGACGACCGAGTCCGGCACGCTCGACCCGGCGATCGTTCTGCGCGACCCCGGCGGCGACCTGATCGGCTTCAACGACGACGCCGCCGACCCGGAACTGGACGTGAACGCCCAACTCACCCAGATCACGCTGCCGGTCGATGGCACCTATACGCTCGAAGCGTCGCGCTTCGAAGGCTCCGGGCGTTACCACATCGTCATCGTCAATACGGGGTGATCTGTATCGATATCAATGATTAAGGGTACGCCCATCTTCGATGGGACGCGCGCTGTGCCCCTACAGGGTTGTTTGCTGCCTATCCTGCTTAACCGCTATCCGCCCGCCGTGCTATGCGATTCACGCTTCCATTTCTTCCGGCGGCGCTGCCTGCGCTGCCCGCTGGCGCGCTTCGCTGCTCTGGAAATACGCCGCCATCGCCACCGTCCCGCCGCTGAACAGCCCGCCGACCAGCAGCCCGGCGAACAGCGCCTGATAGATCGTGTTGTTCTGCGCCAGCCCGGTCAGCGTCATCACGATCACGCTCGCCAGCACGCCCAGCGCCGACACCACCAGCGGCGATGCCCAGCGCCGCCGCAGCGACACGTACATTACGAACAGGATCAAGCCGAATAACGCGAACAGGAGCCAGGCGGTCGGGTTTTGCATGATAGCAGTCCCTCTCTACAACGTGCGCAAAACCGCGCGCACCGGCGACGCGCACGCCGCGTCGAGCTTCAGCGGCAGCGCCGACAAATCGTAATCGCCGTCCGGCACGCCGCGCAGAACCAGATTTTCCAGATTGACCATGCCCAGCCGCGCCAGCGCGTGGTGACCGGGCAGCGTGGTGCTGTCAATGCTGTCTACCGATGCTACGTCCAGACCGAGCAGCTTCACGCCGCGCGCCGCCAGCGCCTCGATCAGCGCGACGCCGGGGTAAGGGATGTCCTCGATCCACTGGTCGTCCGGCGCATCGCTCACCCAGGTGTGGATCAGCAGCCGCTCGACACCGTCGAGACTCCCGGCGGGCAGGTCATCGGGCGTGATTTCGCCGCTGCCCGTGCCGACGCTCACCACCCGCGCCCGCCCGATATACGGCTCCAGCGGCATGGAAGCCGGATAAGCGCCGTCGCGCTCGTAGTGGAAATAGGCGTCGGCGTGCGTGCCGACGTGCGGCGTCGTCGTGATCGTCACCAGGTTGACCGATGCGCCCTCGCTCAGCCGCAGCACGAAGTCGGCGCGGTAGGGCGTGTCGCCGGGGAAAACCGCCGTCCGCGTCGAAACCGTCCGCGTGATATCGTAGAGCATGAATCGTCCTCGTCCGCCTCATCGCTCGGCGGTACAGCGTCTGACTCTAGTCTAGCAGAGAAAGCCCGCGCCGATTGTTGTGATCTCCGGCTCGCGGCGGCGCGGCGTGTTTGGTCATGGCAGCCTTTGGTTCCGCGCCGCCGCTTTTGTATAATCACCACAGGCGCGGTTCGCGCTTCTTCAACGCGGGGGATCAGGCAGCGATGACAGTCGATGTCAGGCAGGTATTCGATAACGCGGCGGCGGATTACGACCGTCTGCGGCGGCAGTTGGTTCCGAGCTTTGACGATTTATATGGCACGGCGCTGGAGCGCATCCCGTATATGCAGGATGCCACGTTTCGCGTCCTCGACCTGGGGGCGGGCACCGGGCTGCTCACGGCGATGATCAGCGTGGCGTTTCCCAACGCGCGCCTGACGCTGGCGGACATTTCCGCCGGGATGCTCGCCAGAGCGCGCGAGCGCTTCGCGGGTCGTGACGATGTCGAATACCTGACGCTCGACCTCGAACGCGAGCCGCTCACCGGGCGCTACGACGTAGCGGTCTCGGCGCTGGCGCTGCACCACGTCACGCCCGCGAACCTCGTCGGCGTCTTCCGCCGGATTTACGATGTGCTGGAAAGCGGCGGCATCTTCATCAATGCCGATCAGATGCTCGGCACGTCCGCCGCTAATGAGCAGATTTACCAGCAGGCGTGGGAAGCCACCGTTCGGAAGCAGGGCAGCACCGCCGCTGACATTCACGCGGCGAACGAGCGCATGAAAGCCGACCAGACCACGACGCTCGAAGATCAGCTTCGCTGGCTGCGCGAAGCCGGCTTTGCCGATGTCGACTGCTGGTACAAACGCTACCGCTTCGCCGTCTATTCCGGTCGCAAGCCGTAACCGATGTCAATGAAACGAATGACGATCCACTCATGCCGGGCGCGTCGTATGATCCGGCGGCTCGGCACTTGCTGACCGCTAATCGCTAACAGCTAGGAGTTCTTCTTGCGTTTTGTGTTCTACACCGAAAAAACCATCCCCCAGTGCATGACGGCGATCAACGACCGGATGCAGGTCA
>JADLHH010000082.1 GCA_020848855.1 Anaerolineae bacterium
CCGGCGGCGGCGGAAGCTGCGTCACGGGCTGGCTCGACACGTTCGGGACGGTGGGCGGTGAAACACGGGGCTGCGGCGTTGTCTCGTCGCGCCCGCGATCGCGGTAGCCGACCAGAATGTGCCCCAGTTGATCCGCCATGCGGTAGCGCGCCTGCGGCTCCTTGCTCATCGTCTTGTAAACGATGCGCGACAGGCTCTCCGGCACATTGGGGTTGAATTCCAGCACGGTCGGGATGCGGTCGCGGATGTGCGCCAGCGCCAGTTCCTGCTGGTTCGCTCCGGTGTACGGCAGCCGCCCGGTCAGCATCTCGAACAGCACGATGCCGATTGAATACACGTCCGAAGCGGGAGTCGGCTTTTCGCCACGCGCCTGTTCCGGCGCGAAGTAATGCGGGCTGCCCCACACGACCTGCTGGCGCTCGCCGGGCTGCACGTCGCTCAGCGCCTGCGCGATACCGAAGTCGGTCACTTTCACCACGTCGTCTTTGGTGACCAGGATATTCTGCGGCTTGACGTCGGCGTGAACCAGCCCGGCGCGGTGGGCGAAGCCGATGCCGCCGCAAATCTGGATGCCCAGGTTGAGCGCGCGGTCAATCGGCAGCGCGCTGTCGGATTTGATAATGCGCTTCAGGTCGGTGCCTTCAACGAATTCCATGACGATGTAGTGCGTGGGTCCGTCGCTGCCTACATCGTGGACGGTGACGATATTCGGGTGCGCCAGATTAGCGACGCTGCGCGCTTCGTTGCGAAAACGCGCCAGAAACGCCGGGTCGTTCGTCAGGCTGGGACGCAGAATCTTGATGGCAACCGTGCGTCCGAGCGCCTGATCCACCGCCTTGTAGATGACTGCCATGCCGCCGCTGCCCTGCTGCGCGACGAGGCGATAACGCCCGTTCAGCACCGTTTCGTTCGCCATAGGAGCACTTTCTTAGGGTCGCATCATGGGATCGAATAAGCGACGGTATTCTATCACGGCGCTCCGGTCTGTCATACTCGCAATGTAGTCGGCAATCACGCGCTTGACGTTGTCGCCCTTGATATCCGCCTGCAGTTCCTTGGGAAGCTGGCGCGGGTCTTCCAGAAACGTTGCGAACATCTCCTCGATGAAGCGCTCGGCGCGCTTCTTCATGCGCACGCCGCGGAAGCTGTAATACATGTTGGCGAACAGGAACGACTTGAGCGGAGCCGTCATCCGCGCGACCGCCGGGCTGTAGCCGATGATGTTTTCGGGCTGGTTCTGGATATCTTCCGACGACTGCGGATCGAGCTTTTCCAGCCGCGCTTGCGTCGTCGTCAGCACGTCATCAACCAGCAAGCCGATCAGTTCGCGGATGAATTCATGGCGCGTGAGTTCGTTCATGACTTCGCCGTGCCAGTCGAGACGGTCGCACAATACCTGCCAGATTTCGAGTTCGTTCAGTTCGCCGGGCATAATCATCCCGGAATTCAAGCCATCATCGAGGTCGTGGGCGTTATACGCCAGTTCGTCGGTCATGTTGGCGATTTGCGCTTCAAGGCTGCCGCGCGTGGTCGGGTCCAGCCCGGCAATCTCGACGAGATGGTCATATTCGGTTTCGTGCTTCGCCAGCCCAGCGAGCGTTTCCTTGGTGAGGTTCAAGCCGGGGAAATCGGGATAGCGGCGTTCCAACTGCGTGACCACCCGATAGCTCTGGTGGTTGTGGTTGAAACCACCGTGATCCTTCATCAGCGTGTCGAGCGTTTCTTCGCCCGCGTGCCCGAACGGGGGGTGACCGAGGTCGTGCGCGAGGCAGATCACCTCGACCAAATCTTCGTTTGCGCCCAGCGCGCGGGCAATCGTCCGCCCGATCTGCGCGACTTCGAGCGTATGCGTCAGCCGGGTGCGATAATAATCGCCCTCATCGTTGGTGAACACCTGCGTTTTGTATTCCAGCCGCCGGAACGCCGCCGCATGGATGATGCGGTCGCGGTCGCGCTGAAATGCCGTGCGATACTCGGCTTCGTCTTCCGGGTAGCAGCGCCCGGTACTCTCGCGGCTGCTCAAGGCATAGGGTGCCAGCAGCGCGGCTTCCTGCTCCTCTAGCTGTTTCCGCTTCAGGAACATGGCTGACTTCCTTTACTCATCGGTGCCCAAATTCTACCGCTATCATCCGATTATAACGTGTGATATGAATTCGCCTGAATCCGTTCTGGATCGGAAATGTATAGAGATGTGAGTTAAGGGCGGGCGCACACGCAGATGCGCCCCTACGAAAAGACTCACGCGATTTGGCACTCTCCCGGATCAATCATCTTCGTTTTCGACTTCCGGCGTCTCGGCGGGTTCGCGCGGCTCGTCGGTTTCGACCGGGGCAGGAAGCGCACGGATTTCAGCCGGGGCTTCATCGGTCATGATAGGCGGAAGCGGCACTTCGGACGTCTCGACGGGCGGAAGCGGTTCGTCGGTAGCGACCGGGGGTTCGGGCGTTTCGACGGGCGGAAGCAGCTCTTCCGTCGCAACTGGCGGGACGACCTGCCCGCCGACCGCGTATGCCGGAATGACTTCGTAGCGCGTCAGGTAGCTGACCACCCCCAAAGCCGCCGTCGCCAGCCAAAGCACCATCGTCAGCCGCATCACTGGCTTGGCGCGCCGGAACCAGTAGCGAGACGTGTCTTTTTCGCCGCGCCGCTTCGCCCGCCCCACCTGCCAGTCTTCCAGAAGCATACGCAGGATGACGAACGTCGCCAGAAGCTGCGCCGGAATGCCCAGCAGCCCATGCAGTACCGGCAGCAGGTAGCGCGTATTGGTTGGCTGCGCACCAATATTGCCAGCCACGTCAAAGCGGTATGCCGCGAACATCAGGAAAACGATTAAAATCCAGTTGACCAGCGTGATCGCAGTCATGATCCATTTGTGGTGCGGACGATGCTTCCCCCGGCGCGCATAGATGTAACCGGCAGCCATCGCCGGGATAATCAGCAGGAGATAGGCGACGAGCGTCACGTCGGCGAGCAGGCTCGCGCCTGTGCCCAGAAAACCCGGCGGTTCCAAGTACGGATTCATAGGCGTCCTGTTGGGTACAATAGACTCAGCAGCACATCACGTTATTCAGGTTTTCGTCGGCAAAAGCGATCATGGATGTGTCGGACGACCAACCGACTGATACTCGATGCCCGCGCATCGCAGAATGGACGGCGCATCGAATTTATCATAGCAGAAAGTGCAGGTCATGAAAGATTACGCCCAGGATATCGACGACACCGACCGCGCGATCCTGACCGAACTGCAGAATGACAGCAGCATCAGCAACGTCGAGCTGGCACGGCGCATCTCGCTGTCGCCGCCCGCTGTTCACGCGCGCATCAAGCGGTTGGAGGAGTTGGGTTACGTGCGCCAGTACGCCGCCATCCTCGACCGGGAGAAGCTCGGCTACGAGCTGCTGTGCCTGATCAACGTCACGCTGGAAGTACACCACGTCGACAACATCAACCATTTCCGTGACGCGGTCAGCCAGATGCCTGAAGTTCTGGAATGTTATTTCGTGACCGGGGAGTTCGATTATCAGCTTAAGGTCGCCGTCCGCAGCCGCCGCGAACTGGAGCAGTTTCTGATGGAGAAGCTGACGCCGATACCGGGCATCGCGCGAATCGCCACCAGCATTGTACTGACGGAGATCAAGTTCACGACCAGCCTGTCGCTGGCGGACGACGAGGAATAGCCGCCGCAAACGAGCCGACCGCGAAAACAAAAAGCAGTGGCGTTTTCCCACTGCCCTCAACGTTTCCGGCTCGATTCGCTGTGACCGTTTCAGATCTTCTCGTAGAAGATGTCGTCCACGAAACAGTAGCCCCACACTTCACCCGGCTCCAGCGACTTCATCATCGCGTGTCCGGTTTCGTGAAAGTGCTTGGAGGCGTGCTTGTTCTTCGACGAATTGCAGCAGCCGACGTGACCGCATATCAGGCAGACACGCAGGTGAACCCATCGATCGCCCGTCTTCATACACTCCTCGCAACCCCTGGTGTTGGGCGTGTACGTTTTGATGTCCTTCACGTGTTCGCACTGCGGCATATTCTGTTTTCCTCCAGCGTCGACCTTCGGCAACTATAGTGAAGATCGACTGGATTTGTCAACTGCGGCGGGAGGATATACGCAGCACAGAGCGGAGGGCTTCGAGCAGGCGCTCCGGCGGATCGCCCTTACTCACAAAACCCGGAACACCCGCCTGCATCGCCTGCTCGCAGGCTTCGGGACGCCCGCTGAGGGCAATGATTTTGACATCAGGGCACTGTCGCCGGGCAGCCGCCAGCAATTCGGCGACACCCAGCCCCGGAAGCTCCCAGTCCAGCAGGAGTAGGTCGGGACAGGTGTCGCCGAGTTGAGCGAGTAGTTCAGTCGAGTTGGCGGCTTCACTGGCGAGTTCGAGGTCGGCTTCCTGCTCCAGAATGAGCCGAAGCGCACACCGAACGTCGTACTGATCGTCGGCTAGGATGACAAACATGGGCTTCCGTTACGCTGGTGAAAGTACCAGCCCTAATTCGCGAACCTTGATCCGGTTGGCAAACGCCTGACGCGCGCGGAACAGACGAGACTTGATCACGCCGACGTTCGTGTGCAGCATCTCGGCGATTTCTTCATAGGACAGGTCGTTCCAGTAGCGCAGGATGATGATCGCGCGCTCGTCGGGCTTCAGCAGTTTCAGCAGTTCCTGAACCGTCCGCCCGCGCTCGCCGTCCATCGCCAGTTCTTCAACCGAGCGGCTTTCGACCGCTGCCATCACTTCACCGGGCAGAAAATCGTCGAGCGAAAGCCAGCTCATGCGCCGCTTGCGAATGACATCGATGCAGTAGTGCGAAGCGATGGACAGCACCCACGTCTTGAATGAACGCTGCTGATCGTAGCGGTCGAGGTTGCGGTAGGCGCGCAGAAAGGCTTCCTGTGCCGCGTCTTCCGCTTCGACGGTGTCGCCAAGCATCCGGTACGTGAGGTTGTAGACCGCGCGATTGTAGTCCACCACGAGATCGGTGAAGGCTTCCTGATCGCCTTCAAGCGCACGGGCGACACGTTCCCGGTCGGCAGCAAGCATCTGGTCTTTTTCGATTTGCGCGAGCATTTTGTGTCTGACTTTCCCACTCGACAACTGGTCGAGCGCATTCCTTTCAATCACAGTTATAGAATACAAAAACTCTCTCGAAATGCCGTCAAGCACTTGGAGAGAGTTCGGTTGCAACTAGTGGTTAGATCGCAACCTGGTCAGGTGACCAGGTGATGCTGCAATGCCAGCGCGACCGCCTCCGTCCGGCTGGTCACGCCGAGCTTGGAGAGGATGCTGCTCACGTGAAACTTGACCGTCGAGCGGCTGATGATCAGTTCGCCGGCAATCTGCGGGTTGTTGTAGCCTTTGACCATCAAATTCAGGACGTCGCGCTCGCGTTCTGTCAAATCGAAGCCGACCGGCTGCGGATGGGTGACAGCGTGGATCAGCGCCTGCGCAGCTTCCGGCGCGAGCACGGGCTTGCCGGCGCGCGCCGAACGGATCGCCCTGACCAGTTCGTCCGCCGACACGTTCTTGAACAGGTAGCCAATCGCACCGGCTTGCAGAGTCCTCTGCATCAGATCGTCGTCCTTGAAGCTGGTCAGCGCGATCACTTTCACTTCCGGGCACACGTCGAGGATCGCGCGGGTTGCTTCCGCGCCGTTCATCCCCGGCATGATCAGGTCCATCAGCACCACGTCGGGCACGAGATCCCGGCATTTGCGTACCGCTTCCTCGCCGCTGACAGCTTCACCAACCAGTTCCAGCCCATCGCTGGCGATGAGGAACGCCGACAGCCCGCTCCGCACGACCGCGTGGTCATCCACGATCAGAACACGAATATTCTCTGCTTCGCTCATGTATATTCCCCCGCTGACCACCTGAGAGTCACTCGTGTTCCCCGTTCGGGCATATTCGTCACGGTAAATATGCCACCGATTCCTTCTGCGCGCTCGCGCATGATCTTCAAGCCGAAGCTGTCGGGCGAGACGCAGTCCGGGTCGAAGCCGCAGCCATCGTCGGTGATCGTCAGCGTGATGTGATCGGCACGGTATTCAAGGGCAATATCGACGCTGGTCGCCTCGGCATGTTTGAAGATGTTGTTCAGCGCTTCCTGTGCCACCCGGTAAAAGGCGATCTGCACGTCGGGCGGCAGCGGACGCGCCTCCCCGTCCACACGCAGGTTCACCGGGATGCGCGCCCGACCCGTCAGCGCCTCGGAAAGCTGACGCAGCAGGTCGCGCAGGTCGACTTCCGTGAGCGTCGCCGGGCGCAGTTCGAGCAGCAGTGTGCGCATCTCCGCCAGCGCGCCGCGCGTCAACTGCCGCAGGTCGGACAAACGCCGTTCGCCTTCTTCACGGTCACGCTCCCACAGGCGCGGCAGCACTTCGGCGATCAGGCTTGCCGAAAACAACGTCTGGGTGACCGCGTCGTGCAGTTCACGGGCGAGACGGCTTCGTTCCGCCGTGACCGCCGCTTCCGCCGCCTGTGCGCGCAGCCGGGCATTTTCGATTGCCAGCGCCGCCTGATCGCAAACCGAGACCACCAGCCGGATTTCTTCTTCCGTGAAGTCGTGGGGCTGCGGATAATACAGCACGAGTTCGCCGTAGATCGCATCGCGGGCGATCAGCGGGACAGCCAGCAGCGCCGTGAAACGCGCTGCCAGCCGCGCGACAAAGGGCTGTTGGTCGTCGTCGAGCGGCAGGTTCAGCTTCGACAAATCCGGGATGATCGCCGGACGCCGGGCTGTGAACTGACGCCCGACTTCGCCCCGCCCTACGCGAATCTGAAAGCCGCGGATCATATCGTCGTCCAGACCGATGGACGTCTGCACGGTGAGGATTCCCTTGTCCGGCTGGTAGCCAAACAGCGCGATGCTGTCCGTCCCCAGCAGCCGCCCTGCCTGCGCGACGATGAAGTCGAGGATCGCATCCAGCGAGCGGCTGGAATTGATAACATTGAGGATTTCACGCATCCCCTCCGCCACCAGCGTGCGCCGCTCCGATTCCTGAAGCCTGTCCTGTTCCAGGTGGTACAGGCGCGCGTTGTCCATCGCCACCGCCGCCTGATTGGCAAACGCCAGAGCCAGATTCGCCAGATGCGGCGTGAAGTATCCGGTGATGATACTCTCGAAGCTCAGCATACCAATGACGCGCTGGCGCACGATCAGCGGGATGCCCATCCACGAGCGCACGAAGCGCAGTTGGTCGCCCGCCACCTGCCGGTAGGCTCGCGCGGCGAATGTATCTTCGTCCACGTCGGCGACGATTACCGGCGCATAAGTGCGGATGACCTCGCCGTAAATGTAGTCACGCTCGACCGACCACGCGCGCCGAAGACGGACGCCGGGAATGGGTCCACGATACAGCAGCAGGTCGAGCGCATCGACATCACGAAGAGTCAGGATCGACGCGCCGCTGAAGTCGATGACTGATTTCAGCTCATCGAGGATTTTGTCGAGCAGCGTTTCCAGTTCGAGGATTAGCGTGATGTTATTGGACGAGCGCAGCAGCGTCGAAAGCTCGTGCGTGCGCTCCTCGACCCGCTGTTCGAGCATCTGGTACGCCTGCAGGCGCTCGGTGATATCGCGCACTACCGTAAGCATGTGCGGCGCACCGCGATACATGAACAATGTCGCGCGGACTTCCGCGTCGAAGCGCGCGCCGTCCTTGCGAAAGTTGACACTGTCGAAATCCACCGGGTCGCCAAGCAGGACGCTTGCCAGCGCGGCTTTGAACGCGGCAGGCATGAACAGCAGCGTGCTGTCCGCGCCGATCACTTCGGCATACTGGTAGCCGTGCATAGCGCAGGCAGCCGGGTTCGCCTCGACGATTCTGCCGTCCGCCGAATGGATGATGACGGCATTGCTGGTCGCTTCGAAGATGCCGCGATACTGCGCCTCTTTTTCTTCCAGCAGGCGGTTGGCGAATACACGATCCGAAGCGTCGACCACCACAAACAGCAGGAATTGAATCGCGCCGTCGGCAGGCACGGGCGTGACCACCACATCCCAGTACGAGATCACCCCGTCGCGGCGCATGGCAAGCGCCTCGCGGCGCAAAACCTTCCCCGTGAACGCTTCGTCCAGCACCGGCGCGAACCGCTCGCGTTCGTCGGGAAACAGGTCGAACAGATTCGTCCCGGCGCGGATTTGCGGGCTGCTCAACGGCGCATAACGTTCGAAATAGCCGCGCCAGGCATCGTTGACGCGCAGGAGCGTCATACTGCGGTCGATCACCGCCATGCCAATCGGCATCTGATCGAACAGCGCATCCAGCAGCGCCGTGCGCAGCGCGCCGACTTCCGCAAGCTCTCCTGTGGACGGGGTGAACAGATCGTCAAACATGCCGGGTCGGCATTCCTGTACCCTCGGCTCAACCCGGCAGCGAAAACAGCGTGAAGAAGCGGCGCGGCGGGGCTGCAGCCTGATCGACAAACTGGTGTGGATTATACACCGCCTGCGCCGGGGTCGTCACGTATAGCGACAGCCTCTGGACGGCGAACACTCCCTCATTGTACGCTCGGACGACCACCGCCAGCGCAAAGAATGTGCCTCACCGGCTGCCAGATATAACGAACGCGCCCGCGCCAGGACTAACCATAGGCATCACCAACCGTCGCTGTTATTATCGGCGCGTTCAGCGCCTTCGACCCATCTGCAGCCAAAAGGAGCAGCCTGTGCTGCCACAATTCGATCAACCGACACTGGAAAGCCTGCATACCGCCGCGCGACTGCTCGGCGCGGTTCGCCTGCTGATGTTCGAGCGCCAGCCGAATTTTCTGGAACTGGGCTTGAAGATTACGCAGGACGGATTATCGACCGACCGCCTGCCAGGGGACGGCGAAGTGCTGCTCGACTTCCGGCGTCTGGCGCTGGTCTATCAGCCGGGAAGTGGCGGCGATACGCTGCTGCCGATCAGCGGAGAATCGCAGGCGGGGCTGCTGGAAGCGCTGCTGCGGACGGTCTACCCGCGTGAGCTTGCTGAAATCGTGCCGCTGGCAGATGGCATTTCGTACACCGAGGCGATGTTTCGAGCAGTCGAGCGCTTCGTCAACCGACTCAAACCCAAGCGCGACCACCTGAGCGGCGCAGCGCCGCTGACGTTCGACGCCGGTTCCGCGCGCAGCTATGCCGACGCGCTGTACGCCATCTTCACGGGAATCGCCCGATTCCGCGCCCGGCTGGACGGCGCGCAAAGCCCGGTGGTGGTGTGGCCCGAACACTTCGACCTGTCGTTCCTGTGGTTCGCCAGCACGCCGGACGAGCATCACCCGCACCTGAATTTCGGCTTCGCGCCCTACAGTGTCGGGATCGACGACCCATACCTGTACGCTTACGCTTATCCCTACCCTACCGAATACGTGCCGCCCGCCCTGCCCAATGGAGCGCACTGGCACACGCAGGGCTGGACAGGCGTCGTTCTGCCGTATGCCGAGATTGCGAAGCAGGCGAACCCGGAAGCCTATGTCGAAGCGTCGTGTATAGCGATTAACCGGGCGCTGCGACCGCTGCTTGGTTTGCGCGCCGGCTGATCACAAGTCGATATGGGTCGGGGCGCTCATGCGGTAAGTCGTGCGCCTATTGAAATAGCTCAGGTGATGGCTGGCGACGGTGAACGGATACGTCCGCCCGATTTCGAGCGCCGCATTCATGCTGGCGGGCAGCTTCGCCGTGACGCTCACCCTGTCGGTCGCGCTGCTGACCGAGCCGTAGACCACGCACTCCGAGCCGAGGTATTCCACCCGAATCACTTCAAGCGGAATTTCGAGTGCGTCGGTCTGATCCACCGCCGAAAGCACGAGATGCTCCGGGTGGAAGCCGATGATATCTTCCTCGCGGGGGATCAGGTTCATCGGCGGCTGTCCGATGAATGATGCAACAAACGTATCCGCCGGCTCATGGTAAACCTGGAGCGGCTGCCCAACCTGACGAATCCGCCCGTCGGCAATCACGGCGATGCGGTCGCCCATCGCCATCGCTTCGACCTGGTCGTGGGTGACGTAGAGCATGGTGACGCCGGTTTGGCGCTGAAACTGCTTGATATCCTCACGCGCCGAGGTGCGCAGCTTCACGTCGAGGTTCGAGAGCGGCTCGTCCAGCAGAAAGACCTGCGGCTCGCGTACCAGCGCCCGCGCCAGCGCCACCCGCTGGCGTTCGCCGCCAGAAAGCTGGCTCGGCTTGCGCTGGAAGAACGGATCGAGCTTGAGGACGCCCGCCGCCCACTCGACCCGCTGGCGAATAACCGCCTTGTCGAGCTTCTCGGTTTTGAGCGGAAATGCGATGTTGTCGTAGACCGACATGTGCGGGTAGAGCGCGTAGTTCTGGAACACCATCGCGATCTTGCGGTCGCGCGGCGCGAGGTTGTTGACGACGCGGCTGCCAATCCGAATTTCGCCGTCCGACGGACTTTCCAGCCCGGCGATTAGCCGCAGCAGCGTCGACTTCCCTGACCCGGACGGACCGACCAGCACCAGCAGTTCTCCTTCGCGGACGGTGAGGCTTACGCCTTCAACCGCCGTAACACCGTCGAAATCCTTGTACAAACCCAGCAGTTCAACCGCAGCCATCGCCCAGCTCTCTACCCACCACTATCCTGGTTAACGCGTATTCATCGGGGCACAGATGTCTGAATCAAGCCAAGTCCGAGAACTCAGCCGGACAGGTTAATCGAGCAAAATGGTTTAACACAAGCCGCCAGCGCTGTCAAACCTCCAAAGCGCGAGCTTGTCACCGGACGACAAGGTTCGCGCCGGCTCATGTGTTATAATTTTACCGTAAACGAGACCCAGTCATTGGAGGACGTATGGACGTCAACCAAGCCGCACGCATGATCGAATGGCTCGACGAGGAGCGTCGTCGAGATAAAGCGACGATTTCGACGTTACAGGAACGCCTGGCGCAGCAGCAGGACACGATGGACGCGCTCACCAAACGCCTGAACAGCATCGAGTCGGATCAGTCGATGCTGCGCGGCGAGGTTGATTCTACCGGGCGCAGCGACGAGACCGTCGAGCAGCTTCACCGCGACATGCAGCAGATGATCGAAGCGATTGAAGCCAAGC
>JADLHH010000083.1 GCA_020848855.1 Anaerolineae bacterium
TCGGCGGGGGGCTGGCGGATCAGCTCCCACTCGCTGCGCAGGATACGCATCGGAAATTCGTCCCAGTAGCGCCCCTGATAGTGGATCGTCTGGAGCAGCCGCCCCTCGTAGCGAAAGCCGACGCGCTCGTAGCAGCGCAAGCCGCCTTCGTTGAAATCGTATGCGCCCAGATAAACCTTATCCAGCCGGACAACGTCGAAGGCGTAGGGTAGCAGCGCGCGTATGGCGTCCGCGCCATAGCCGAGACCGCGCAGTGCGGGCGACGCCATCCACAGGGCAAGCTCGCCGATGCGGTTGCGGTAGTCGATCTCCTGAAGATTGCACATGCCGGCGAACTGCCCCGCGCTTGGCTGATCCGGCAGCGGTTCGACGACGAAATAGCGCATCTCGTGGGCGGGGTTTTCGATACGCTGCTGCCAGAACGCCTTGACCTGCACGTCGGAGACGGGCGGTGAGTCGCCGCTGGTGATCAGTTCGAGGTCGAAATCCTTGTAGGCTTCCCAGATCGGGTCGAGGTCGCGCGTTTCGAGGGCACGCAGAAACACCCGTTTACCCATGAGCGGCATGGGATTACTCCTTCAGACGTTCATTCCCTGAGTTCAGGATAGCGCTCCAGCGCATGTTCGAGGATGCGATTGACGAGCTGGTCGTAGGTCCAACCGGCGGCGCGGGCGGCGTTGGCGACAGCGTAATCGGGGGCGATAGCCGGTTCGAGATTCACGTCGAAGACGAATGGCTTGCCCCGGTCGTCCATGCGCAGGTCGAGGCGCGCCCAGTCGCGGCAGCCGAGCGCCTGATACGCGCCGAGCGCGGCGGCTTCGACCTGCGCGGCTTCGTCGGCGGTGAGGTCGGCGGGGGCGACTGAGTCGCAGTCATAGTCGATGTAGTCGACATCCTGCCCGGTAAGCTGCTTGACGAGCGCTTCGGTCGTCGGCTCTGGCGCGTCCAACTGGATGCGGATCGAGTCGAAGTAGCGCCGTTCAACGATGGGCAGGCAGTAGGGCGGGTGGTTGCCGAGCACCGACACGGTGAATTCGCGCCCGTCGAGGACTTCTTCGGCGAGCACGCCCTGTCGATATTTATCGAGCAGCCGGGCAAGCTCGACACGCAGCGCGGGTTCGTCGTGGACGACCGAGTCGGGCGTCATGCCCAGGCTGCCACCCTCGAACGGGAGCTTGACGATTAGCGGGAAGCGCAGGGCGGGGTTGAGCGGCTCGTCGGCGCGGTTGAAATGCTGAAACGGCGGCGTCGGCACGCCGTGCGCCAGCAGGACGGTCTTCATGGTTGGCTTGTGGTGGGCAAGGACTTCCGTAAGCACGGTGGAACCGGTGTGCGGGATGCGCAGGTATTCGAGCATTGCCGGGACGTTCGCCTGTTTGGTGTCGCCGAAATAGCCGGTGGCGATGTTGAAGACGATATCGAACAACGGCTGGGTGAGGATGGCGGGCAGTTGGCGGTCGGTATTGAGGGGAATGACGGTGTGCCCGCCGGCTTCGAGCGCGGCTTTGACCGCCTCGATGGTTTCCGGGGCGTCCGACAGATTGAGCACCATTTCGGGAGATTCAGCCAGCGCTTCTTCGGTAGCGCCGGTGAATATGAGTGCGACCTTCATGGTGGCGGAGACCTCACTCCACGCGGCACGTTCTGGCGACGCCTATAATCTTAGCATTTGTCGGCGCGTTGTGAAGGGGGCAGCGGTGTCCAATCGAGGCACGCAGTATTGTCGCTCCGCGCGACAACAAATACTTCGCTAATCTTGCTCCGGCGTGGCGCAGTATGTAAGATAGACGCGGGGGCGAGCCAATTCGCCGAGTTTTCACCGTGTAACTGCTTCTCTGTCCTGAATTCGGATACCATTCGGTGAAGGCAGCTCAGTTGACAACCGGCGTCATGCCATCTATCGCTACGGTCTACTTGGGCATTGTGACCTATAACAGCGCTGGCGATCTGCCGGCGTGCTTCGCGGCGCTTGCGCGGCAGACTTACCCGGAAATCCGCATCGTCATTCTGGATAACGCATCAACCGACGAGACGGTCGCGTGGGTGCGCCAGCACGCATCCGACTGCACGCTGCTCACCAATTCGGGAAATGTGGGGTTCGGGCGCGCCCACAACCAGATTGTCGCCCAGTGTAAGCCGGGCGCTGGCGATTTCTACATGCCGCTCAACCCGGATGTTAAGCTCAGCGATGACTACATCGAGCGAGTCGTTGCCGCGCTGGGGGAAACGGGCGCGGGGTGGGCGAGCGGCAAGCTGCTCCTGCCGGGCGACGATTTCCCGGCGCGGGTTTACAGCGCAGGGCAAGGAGTGTGCCGCGACGGCTACGTGATCAACGTGGGACAGGGCATGGTGGACAGCGCCGATTTCAATGAACCGCGCGAGGTATTCTTCGTCTCTGGCGCTGCGCCTGTCCTGCGCGGGGAACTCATCGCGGCGGTTGCGCCGGATGACGAGCTTTTTGACAGCAGCATGTTCATGTATGCGGAAGATATCGACATGGGCTGGCGGGCGCGGCGTCTGGGTTGGCGCTGCTGGTACGTGCCCGGCGCGGTCGCCCGGCATCGGGGCGGGCATCTTCACCGCGCGATGCGGGCGCAGGCGCAGGCGAACATCCACGTTTCCGTGCTGAAGAACGCGTACTGGATTGACCTGATTACCTACAACATCCCGTTGATACTGGTAGACCTGCTTCTGCGGCTGATCCTGACACCGGCGATGGGCAGCCGGGTGCTGCTTCAGGTTGTACGCAACGCGCCCGGCGCATTCCGCAAGCGCCGTAAGCCGGCACTTCCCCGGCGGGACATGCTGGGCTGGTATCACTGGAGCAGCCACCAACCGACCGCTCAGCAGTCGGGCGCGGTGGAGCGGGTACGCGCGTATGTCGCCAGACGGCGGGTGTAATTCCCCATCGACAGCAGCGCGAAATTGGATTGCGGGGCGAAGCCTCAGTTTTTTTGCGCCTGTCGAGCCAGTATCCGCAGGCGTGGGATGTGGTCGTCGGTCGACAAATGGACATTGTAGTAAGGATCGCCTGCCGCCAGGATATCCCCGTGATCGGCGCGGAGCCTCGCTTCATCGGCGGCTGTGCCTGCCCAGATGTCGCTGACCGGCTGGCGATACTTGAATACGGCGAACGGCGTGTAGAAATTGCGCACGGATTGCCGCCGCAGGCGCAGACAGAGATCAACGTCGCTGCCCGCTTTCTCAAAATTCTCGTTGAACCCGCCTACACGGTTGAACTGCTCGCGCCGAATCGCCAGACAATCACCACTGACCGCCGACAGATTTCGATACCAGATGAAGGGACCGTACAGCGTGTCGGAAAATTTGTGGAAGCCGGGTCCGATAGAGCCGACTACGCTGCGCAGATTCAGGATGTAGCCGGCGCGGGCGATGCTTTCCTTCGGCTGCAGTAACAGCCCCGTCACGGCTCCGAGCTGCGGGTACTGCGCCCAACCCACGAGTTCACGGATAGAGTCATTGGTTTTGCTGACCAGATCGGCGCTCAGGAATACGAACACGTCGTCTGTTGCCCGCTCAACCGCCCGATTGCGGGCGTACCCGGTGGTCGTGGCGGGTGGGAAGGTCATGATTTGTACCTGTGGGTTGGATGACAGCCAGGATGATTCCTGAAGCACAGCCGGGTCGCCGGTACGGTCAAGAATTATCAGCTCCGTTTTGGGGAGCGCCAGTTTGGTCGTATAGCGGCGGACGAGCTTCTCCAACTGGACGGTCGAGATGGGAGTCGTCACGTCCAGAATGACGGCTACCGCCAGCGCGGGGTCGATCTTCCAATTCAGGCGGATCAGATAGCCTTCAGCAAAATTCGGCTGCCCCTGAAGCCCCTGCATATCGACGTAGCGCTGAACGCTTCGAAGCTGCGACGCGGCGGCATAGGGCTTGACATCGTCCATGCCGGTGGATACCGAGAGCGGGTGCTGCCGCCAGTGATAGAGGATTTGCGGGATATGCTCGACGCGGTCAGTACGCAGCGCCACGTCGATGAACAGTCCCCAATCCTGAGCGCCATCGGCTTTCGGGTCGAAGCCGCCAATGGCGCGCACCAGCGTGGTGCGCAGCACGCAGAGGTGCGTGACGTAATTAGCATTGAGCAGGACTTCGGGCGACCAATCCGGCTTGAACAGCGGGTGAATCCGTTGGGAGCCATCCTCCGAGATCATATCCCGGTCGGAGTAAATGAAGTCCAGGTCGGGGGCGGCATTCAGCGACCGGGCAACGGCGTACAGCGCGAAAGGGGCGAGGGTATCGTCGTGGTCGAGCAGGGCGACAAATTCGCCGGTGACGAGTTCCAGAGCGGCATTCGAGTTCCCGGAAATGCCGAGATTGGCGTCCAGGCGGCGAATCCTGATACGCGAATCCGATCGGGCATAGTCCTGAAGGATTTCCCAGACGTGGGCGTGGATCGAATTGCCGTCGACGAGGCAGAGTTCCCAATTGGGGTAGGTTTGTGACCGGACACTTTCGATCATCTCGACCAGCATCCGACGGTCGGTATTGTAGACGGGGGTGAGAATGCTGATCAGCGGCTGGTAGGCGAAGCGTCGGGCAGCTTCCGACTGCTGGGCGAGCGCCTGCGCGTCGGGTTCATGCTCGACGATCCACTGGGGGTAATCCGCGAACGGATCACCGATGGTGTCGTCCGTTCCACCGGTTTTGGACGACCGGGTCTTGGGGCGATGGAAACGACGTTCGCCGCGTATCCAGCGGATGGCGCGGTCGGTCAGCGCCAGGGGGCCTTCGGAGCGCAGCGTTACACGGGCGGTACGAACGAGCTGGCGCAACCGAACCCGCCGCGCAGGTGAAGGCAGCATCCGCTGCTTCAGCGCGTGCCCAAACGCTACAGGCTGTCGCAGCTTATATGCCATCTGCCGTTTGTTCACCTGTTCCTGAAGGTGCTCGATTTGCTGCTCCAGTTTGTTCAGTTGATCGCGCACGACGCGAAGCTCACTGGCTTGCTGCCAGAGCAGATTTTCGTACTGCTGGACAGCGACCGGGTAGATGACTTTCTCGCGCCGGTACAGCCGCGCCCAGGGGGCGATATAGGTTGCGTCGTAGTCCAGCACGCGCGTGAAACCGTTCTGGGCGAATTTTGCTGCCCAGTAACCGGGCTGCTGGACGTTGAAGTGGGTAGTTTCCTTAAAATCCTGCGGGCTGGACGTGAACAGGACGAGGTCGCCCCAGGAACACAGATTGCGTATAGCCGTGTCGGCATCGGCAGCCGGCAGGTGTTCCAGCACTTCGATGCAGACCACGAGTTCAAAGTGACGGTCGACCACCTGCGGGTCGAGAATCGAGCCAACCCGGACGTGATCGGCGTACTGGGGCGGCATTTTCTGAATCGCCCAATCCGAAATGTCAAAACCGTGCGCCTCGACGCCGCGTTGGAGCAGCGCTTCGACCAGCATTCCAATGGCGCAGCCGGCGTCGAGAACCGAGTCGGGCGTGAAATCGTTCTGGATGCGCTCGGCGATATTGCTGAAGAACTGTAGCCAAAGCTCGGAACGCTCGTAGGCTGCACCGCCGAAGTGGGTCTGGTAGTAACTGGAACTGTAAAGATCGCTGTGATCGGACATGGTCATCGAGTCGTCGCTCGCCTGTAAGACAAACTATTTATGACGCCTGTGTACATGCTATCGATGATAGTCTCTTTCACGATACAAGATGACAAGCTGCTTCTATGATACCGGAGGCGAAAAGATCGTGTGAACTCTGCGCGGCATGGCGCTACTGCCTGCTACTTCCGGTCATAGCGTCGCTCGCCCCGCAGCCAGCGGAACAAGCGATTCGCGAACGCAAGGAAGCCATCCTGCCGGATCATGCGGGATGACGTGTTGAGCAGTTGGGTTAGCCGCCTGGGAAGAAGTTTCGCTTGTAATCGCTGAAGTTGATCGACTTTCACGGCTTCGAACGAGTAGGCATGATCCTCCCCCGGCAAATAGCGACACACGACCGTGTGTCCGTTGCCGACCTTACTGTCGGTCTCCTCAACCGCTTCCACCTTCCATCCGAGATTCAGGTTTTCGTCTGCCCACTGAATGAGTTCCAGCATGGAGTTCAGGGTGAAGACGTGGTAATGCCCACGAATGCTATGCCCGGCTTCATTGGCGTGCGTCCAAATCGTCTGTTTCTGGTTGTAGTCGTCAATATAGTGCGACAACGGCGTAATGGGGCGATGCACATCGCTGGGGAGAGCGTCGCGCTTCGGGAAAATCATGAAGATCACGCCGCCAGGTCTTAAGATGCGATTCCATTCCAGAAAAGCGGTGACCAGATTGGGCAGGTGTTCGACAACGTGCGAACTGATCACGTAATCCTGCGAATTATCGTCGAGGGGGATGGCATGTGCTTCGCCGACGAGATCGACTTTGGCATAATGACCGCAGCGCTTAACCTGCTCCTGCTGGTAAAACAGGAAATCCCGGTAATCGACATGGCTGGGGTCATCGGAAAATGGCGCGACGTTGATGGAATTGGGCAGGTCGAACGGGTTGTGCGCAGCCGCTCCCAGTTCGATTCCGCTTCCCGTACAGTATTGATGTGCGAGTTTCATCCGGGTGCCGTAAATCGGTCCTTCCTTGATCATCTCTTTCAGATCACCCTGGATGACTGTTATTGCCATTGTGTTTACCTGTCGCCACAATTACCAAGCGTCGCTTTCCGCTGTTCGGCTCCGTCCCGAAGCGGACAGCGGACAACGGGCACAATAATAACATGGAAATTTTTATCCCCTCGATTAGAAAACCCCATTTGGGGGGGAGGGGCGAGACAAGTCGGGTTAGTGGCGGCTAGCGGCGAAGCGCCGCGCGCAGCCGGGTGCGCCAGCTCAGGAAGCGCATTCGCCACTCGACCGGAACGGCTTGCCGGTACAGACGGCGGTAGCGTTCGCGCCGGGCGTTGGGTGGGCGGGTGAACTGCCAGTGAGGCGGAGTCCAGCCTGAGGGAGTTGGCGGTCGCTGGGGCATCGCCTCCAGGTCGCTCAGCCACATTTGCGAGACGGTCTGCATATTGTTGCGCTGCTGCACGAACTGGCGGGCGTTCTGGCGGATATGCTCGACAAGCGCCGGGTTTTCAACCAATTGGGCGATGGCAGCCGCCCAACTGCCCGGCTCGCCGCTGACCAGCAGCCCGGTTTCCAGGTGCGTTACGCCCGCCCGGTAAAGCGGGCAGTCGGTGTAGATTCCCGCCGCGCCCGCCGCCGCGTAATCCCGATACTTGGTATCGGTTTTGCATTGATGAAACCGGTCGGTCTGCATGGGGGCGAGACCGATGGCGTAGCCGTAGCGGGTGAACTCGCGGAAAAACTGCCCGTAGTTGTCGCGGAAGGCGTGATGGGTGACGTTCGGGAAACGCTTCAGATCGCCGGGGTTCAGCCCCAGAATATTCAGGCGCACCCGCTCGCCGAAGCGTTGCAGCACCTGTGCGAGATCGTTGTGCATCTGCTGAAACAGGATGTCGTTTTTGAGCCGGCTGGTCGCGTAGACAATCTCGATGGGAGTCGTCCTCAGCGCGGGCAGCGTTTCGGGGACAAGCGACCAGTCGATTGCCGCCCAGACGCGATTCACGCTGGCGTTATACGGGCTGACGACCTCGCCCAGAACGGGCGAATGTACCCGAATCCGGTTAGCATGGCGCAGCATCCAGACGAAGGCTGCCTGCCTGCCGGGGTCGTGATAATAGGAACTGAAAATGTCCTGCCGGGGAACCTCGAAAAGATCATCGTCCAGGTCGTAGATGATCGGGATTTCCAGTTCGGTCGCAAGCTGAAAAACCGGGGTGAAGGTCGGCTCCAGATTGCGGCAGGCGACGACGATGTCGCAGGCGGCGATCTGGTCGGGGGTGACAGCGCTTTCCAGCGTGTGGGTGAATTCGATTGCCCCCTGGTCATGCAGATAGCTGAGCGGCGTCGTGACGTTGATCACCGTCGAGGGGAAGTAGCTGGGTAAGACGGCTAGAACCTTCAGCACGGTGTCTGCCCGCTTTGTGACGATGGCAATCGATGGACACGATCATTCAGGTCGCCAGCGATAGCCAATATGATCTCCTGCTGCTCCGGCTGGAGCGTCCGTTCCCAGGCATTAAGGGATCGGGTGTCGATTGCCCGCCTCGGATCGGTGTTGCCGACGGTTAACCCACTGGGATACACTTCGCGGTGCGAAAACGCGTCGTGATTCAGCACGGCATCTTCCCATTCCAGCCCCAAAAAGTCGGTAACACGCCTCAGGCAAGAATCCGGCGAAGTTACCAGATATTCATATTGGATGCCGAGCATTGGAAATGCTTGCTGGTGATAGTCGAAGTAAGCCTGAGTTTTATACTTCCAATACAGTGCGCCGATTGCCACCGACCGGTATTTTGTTGTTTTCAGTATGGCGATTTCGGATGCAAACTGTTGGCGAAACGCGTCCTGCTGCATTTTTGCCGCAAGGATTTCTTGTCCATGATTCGTTAACCAGTTTCCGCTGCCCGCCCCCAGCTTCAGCATGGAAGTCACCGTGTCTCTGACATCACGCAGCATGAACAGCAATTTGTGCGAGGCATAGAAATTGGACGTAACTTCTACCTGTCCCTTGTCGCTGAACTGAGGCTGCATCAACTGTTCGGTCCAGCGAGGGATCTTGAAGCCGACGCGATTGCTTCCGTACGATGCGGAGAAATCTCTGGTCATCAAAGCCTGATAACCCGTGACTTCATCGTAACAGAAAATCTCTGAGTGCGACTCGAGGATCAGCCGGAGCAGGGTTGTGCCGCTTCGCTGACAGCCGAGGATGAAGAAATAGCGCTGTGGGTCGATCTCCAAAACTGGCTCTCCGTATTTGAACGGTTCAGTAGCATACTACTATACTTGATCAGTGATATCGATACTCTCACTACCCTTGAGGCTAAAAGCTGACGATGC
Organism: Anaerolineae bacterium; assembly: GCA_020848855.1. The sequence goes on from JADLHH010000083.1 coordinate 8,918, forward strand.
AAATTCATGGCGGTTTGACATCGGGATATGATTTGCAGAAAACATGACGATGTTCTCGAATCATTTATCGTGATATCCAACAGACCAGCTTAAGATTTAGTCGGGCAGGACGGTTAATACGATTGCTCGACTTCGCATCAGGGGGTTCATATGTTCGCACGAACAAGATCGGCGTTGAGATGACACAACCACCGACACCCGCTTCCAGGATTCGCCAGATTATCCTGGAACAATCCAAGCGAGCCAACGTGGGACATATCGGCTCGTCGCTGTCGATTGCCGACATCATCGCCGCGCTGTATACGCGCGTTTTTTCCGATCTTCCGCACGATGACCCCGAACGCGACCGGTTCATCCTGTCGAAAGGACATGCCGCGCTGGCGGTCTACGGCGCGCTGCATCTGAAAGGCTGGATCAGCGAGGCGGAGTTGAATACTGACTGCGCCGATGAGTCGCTGCTGGGCGTTCACCCGGAACACCGGCTGCCGGGCATCGATTTCTCGACCGGGTCGCTGGGGCACGGGCTGTCGATTGGCGCGGGCGCGGCGCTGGCGGCGCGGCTGCAGCGGTCGCCCCGGCGCGTATTTGTGCTGCTGAGCGACGCCGAGCAGAATGAAGGCTCCGTCTGGGAAGCGGCGATGTTCGCTGCGCATCATCGGCTTGCCAACCTGATCGCGGTGCTCGATGCGAATGGTCAGCAGGCGTTCGGCTATACCGAGGCGGTGCTGAATCTGGGTGATCTCAGCCGCCGATGGGCGACATTCGGCTGGGACGTGCATCCGGTCGATGGGCACGACGTTGACGCGATTGCCGATACAATCACCGGTCTCGATACATCCGCCGGAGCGCCGCACCTGATCATCGCCAATACCACGTTCGGCAAAGGGGTTTCATTCATGCGGTCGCAGATCAAGTGGCACTACCTGCCGATGTCTGACGAGCAGTATCAACAGGCGCTTCGCGAGATCGGAGCGGTCGAATGAGGGGGGCTTTTGTCAAGGCGATCACCGAGCTTGCCGAGCGCGACTCGCGGGTCGTGCTGCTGACCGCCGATCTGGGCTTCATGGCGCTGGAACCGTTCGCGGAGCGCTTCCCGGAGCGCTTCTTCAACGTCGGCGTCGCCGAGCAGAATATGGTTGGGCTGGCGACCGGGCTGGCGGAATCGGGCTTCATCCCGTACGTGTACTCGATTGTCTCGTTCGCGGCGCTGCGCCCGTATGAGTTCATCCGCAACGGTCCGATCCTGCATCACCTGCCGGTGCGAATTGTCGCCGTCGGCGGGGGATTTGAATACGGCAGCGCCGGACCGACGCATCACGGGCTGGAAGATGTCGGCGTGATGCGAGTTCAGCCGGGGATTCGAGTCATCGCGCCCGCCGACGCCGACCAGACGCGGACGGCGATGCTGGCGACGTGGGATTTGGACGGCGCGATTTACTATCGGCTGGGCAAGAATGACCGGATCGTCGTGCCCGGCTTGGCGGGGCAGTTCGAGCTGGGGCGCGCGCAGATCATCCGGCAGGGCGAGGATGTGCTGTTCATCGCGATGGGCGGCATCAGCAACGAAGTCGCGCTGGCGGCGCAGGCGCTGTCGGAACGGGGGATTTCCTGCACGGTGGCGGTCGTCGCCAGCGTCAGCCCCGCGCCGGTTGACGATTTGGCTGAACTGCTCGCCCGGTTCCCGCTGGCGATCACCGTCGAGGCGCATTACGTGACGGGCGGCGTCGGTTCGCTGGTGGCGGAGATCATCGCCGAGCAGGGGCTTCACAGCCGGCTGGTGCGTTGTGGGGTGCGCGGCGGCGCAGATGGCATCACCGGGAGTCAGGCGTACCTGGAGCGGCTGCACGGTATTTCGAGGGACGCGCTGGTCGAAACGGTGCTGCACGAACTGCAGCGTGAACGCGAGTAAGCGAATGCCATGCCAAATGAACTGATCTCTATCGTGCTGCCGGTTTACAACCAGGCGGATCACATCGGGGGCGTCATCGACGCATACGAGCCGGCGCTGGCGAGGATGTCGCTGCCGTATGAAATTCTGCTGGTGGTCAACGGCTCGCGCGATAATTCGCTGGAAGTGTGCCGGCGCATCGCCGAGACGGACCCGTCGCTGCGCGTGCTGCATACCGACCAGGGCGGCTGGGGGCGCGCCGTGAAGCAGGGGGTTGCCGAAGCGCGCGGGGAAATCATCTGCTACACGAATTCCGCGCGAACGACAGCGCAGCAGTTGGTGCTGCTGCTGCTGTACGCGGTGGCGAACCCCGGCAATGTGATCAAAGCCAACCGCAAAGTGCGCGAAAACTGGCAGCGGCGCATCGGGTCGCTGCTGTACAATATCGAATGCCGGACGCTGTTCGACCTGGCATACTGGGACATCAACGGTACGCCGAAAGTCTTCCCGCGCAGCTTTTCCAAACTGATCGCCCTGACGAGCGACGACGACCTGATCGACCTGGAATTCAACGTGATCTGCCGGCGGGAAAATTACCCGATGCTGGAAGTGCCGATCTATTCCACCCGGCGGCACGGCGGCAAATCGACCACACGCTACAAATCCGCGTTCGGCATGTACGTCGGCGCGTACCGGCTGTGGCAGCGGTTTCGTCAGGAAGACCATGAGCGATAACCTCGCGGGCGCGCCGTCGAGCGACGAACTGGACGGGCTGTGGGCGCGGCATCACGCCGAATGGCGCGACACAGCGCAGGTCGCCAGCCAGTGGGAAGCGGCGGCGCAGGTCGATGAGCGGCTGCTGAGCTGCCGGACGGAGGGGGCGTGGTGGGAAGCGCTCGCCCGCACGGGCAAAACGCTGCTGGTCACGCGCGAGTACGAACATCTGCTGATGGGGCTGAGCTTCAACGGCGATCAGCCGTCGATCACCTATATGACGCTGCCGCACCCGTCCGGGTTGGCGTTCGACGCCAGGCGCGGCGTGGTTCACGTCGCGTCGACGCGCAACCCGAATCAGGTGTTCGATCTGGCGCCGGTCACGGGGCAGATGCCGCGCCTCGACGTTGCGGCAGGCGACGATGCCGACGGGCGACCGGAGCGCCCGCTGATCCCGGTGCGCTCGCGCTTTTACCCCGGTTGCTACTACATGCACGATCTGGCGATGATCGACGGCGTGCTGTATGCCAACTCGGTCGGGCAGAACGTGGTCGTGCGCCTGCTGGACGGCGGACGCGCCGAGCGGGTATGGTGGCCTCGATGCATCGAAACGGCAGACGGTCCGGTGTTCGGGCAGAATTACATCCAGCTCAACTCGATTGCCGCCGGCAGCCAGATCAGCGACTCGTACTTTTCGGCGTCGGCGGAAGTCATGTCCGAACTGCGACCAGGGCAGCCCGATTTCCCGGTGGACAAGCGCGGCGTGATCTTTTCCGGCGCGACGCGCGAGCCGGTGGTCAGGGGCTTGACGCGCCCGCACTCGGCGCGATTGCACCGTGATCGGGTTTGGGTCGATAATAGCGGCTACGGTGAGCTTGGCTTTGCTGAAGACGAGCAACTGACCCCGGTCGCACATCTGCCGGGGTGGACGCGCGGTCTCGCGTTTCACGACGATATTGCATTCGTAGGCACGTCGCGGGTGATCCCGCGATTTCGCCAGTACGCGCCGGGGCTTGACCTCGACAGCAGCGTGTGCGGTCTGCACGCGGTGGACATTCGCTCCGGGACGGTGCTGGGCAGCCTGATCTGGCAGTATGGCAACCAGATTTTCGCCATCGAATTGGTTCCCAAGAATTACGCTTCCGGGTTTCCGTTCACGGTCGGGCAGGAACGCGCTACCGAACACGAGAAGCGGCTGTTCTATGCCTTTTCACTCGATAACGCCTCAAGGGATATGACACATGAGTAACGATATTCGCCTGTTGATGCTCGGCGCCATGTACGAAAACGGGGGCAACACGACCCATCGCTTTCTGGATGGGCACCCGCAGATGTTCGTCTATCCGTTCGAGTCGCAGATTGGCACGCGGATGGTGATCGACCATCTATCATCGATGTTCCCGGTGAAATACCGCTGGCCCGTGTTCGGGCTGGATGCCACGCCCGCGCAGGATTACAAGGCGATCATCGACGAAGAGGGCAAGGTACGGGCGCGCACGCCGCAGGTGAGCAAGTTCCGGCACATGCCGTTCGACTTCTCCGACGACGCGCGCGGCGCGATTTACGAACAGTACGTCAGCCAGACCGGGCGCTCGCGCGGCGACAACGTGGCGGCGTTCTTCCGCGCAACCTTCGACGCCTGGAAGGATTACGCGCGCACCGGCGAGCAGTCGGTGTACGTCGGCTACAGCCCGATTCTGGTGGTCGATGCCGATAAGGTGCTGAACGATCTGCCGAACGCGCACTTCCTGCACGTGGTACGCAACCCCTGGTCGGCTTATGCCGACACGAAAAAGCGCCCCGTCCCGCTGGGGCTGGCGCATTATATGCTCGGCTGGACGATGAACCAGTACTACGCGCTGTATTTCAAGGAGAAATTCCCGGATCGGCTGCATATCGTGCGCGCCGAAGACGTGATGGCGGACTCGTACCGGACGCTGGGCGATATCTGCCAGAAGCTGGGGCTGGAACCCGCCGAGTCGCTGCGCAAGCCGACGTGGAATGGTCAGGAACTGGAAGAAGTGTATCCGTGGGGCACGCTGCGCAGGGTGACGCCGGAAGCGAACCGGGCGACCGCCGGCGAGCTTTCGGAAAAGGAGCAGGCGGAAATTCGCGCCTACACCTGGCAGTACCTCGACGTGTTCGATTATCGCAGCTTCCTATAGACGATGAAGCGCGTACTGGTCACGGGGGGCACGGGGTTCGTCGGGGCGAATCTGGCGCGCCGCCTGCTGGGCGACGGGCACGACGTTCACCTGCTGGTGCGCCCCGGTTATCGCGGCTGGCGAATCGACTCCATTCGTGACAGCATCCGGCTGCACGTGGCGGAGCTTGGCGACAAGGCTCAGCTTGCCGGGCTGGTCGAAGCTGTGCAGCCGGAGTGGGTGTTCCACCTTGCCGCGTATGGGGCGTATTCGACGCAGACCAACCTCGACCGCATGATCCAGACGAATCTCATCGGGACGGTGAACCTGGTCGAGGCGTGCCTGCGGGTGGGGTTTGACGCTTTCGTCAACGCGGGGTCGTCGTCGGAATACGGGCTGAAGGATCACGCGGCTGCCGAAGACGAGTGGGTTGACCCCAACAGCCATTACGCGCTGACGAAAGTTTCGGCGACGCAGTTTTGCCGTTATACGGCGCTGGCGCAGGGCGTCCACCTGATCACGCTGCGATTGTACTCGGCGTACGGCGTGTACGAAGAACCGACGCGGCTGATGCCGACGCTTATCGTCAATGGGCTGGACGGCGGGCTGCCGCCGCTGGTGAACCCCGATATCGCCCGCGATTACGTGTATATCGACGACGTGTGCGATGCCTTCGTGCTAGCAGCGTCGCAGCCCGACCCGCAGCCCGGGGCGGTGTACAACCTGGGTACGGGTATTCAGACGACGCTGGGCGAGGTGGTGGCAGTGGCGCGCGACGTAATGCAGATCGATGCCGAGCCGCAGTGGGGTACGATGCCGGATCGCAAGTGGGATACGTCGGTGTGGGTCGCCGATCCGCGCCGGATCAAGCAGGCGCTGAACTGGCAGCCGCGATTTGGCTTCGAGGCGGGTTTCCGGGCGATGGTCGATTGGCTGCGTTCGGACTCGCAGATGCGGGCATTCTACCAGTCATACAGGACGCTGCCGACGTGAGGCGAATCGCTGGCGGAAACGGCAGACCGCGCTGGCTGCTGGCGCTGAGCTTCGGGCTGGCGGTCGTACTGCTGATCCTGGCGGTGCGCGGCGTCGACTGGAACGCGATGCTGGCGACGGCGCGGCAGGGGCGGCTGGAGTATCTGGCTGCCGCGTTCGGCGTGCTCACGATTTCGTATTTTCAGCGCGGGATGCGCTGGCGGGTGCTGCTGAGCGCGGAAAAGCCGGTCGCGCTGCCGGATGCTTTCTGGGCGACGTGCGTCGGGTATCTGGGGAACAGCTTTCTGCCGGCGCGCGCCGGCGAGTTGATCCGCACGGTGCTGATCGGGCAGGCGGCGAACATCAGCAAAAGCTACGTGCTGGCGACGGCGCTCACCGAGCGGATACTCGACGTGCCGACGCTCGTCCTGTTCACGCTGCTGTCGATTCCATTCGTAGGGACGCTGCCCGACGCGATTGTCTCAGCGTCGCGGGTGCTGGCGGTCGTGTCACTGGTGGGGGTAGGAGTGCTGTTCCTCGCGCCGCGCTTTCAGGGGCTGATCATTCGCCTGCTGGGGCGGCTGCCGCTGCCGGAGTCGCTGCTGGAAAAACTCCTCACAATTACCGAAGAATTTCTGCTGGGAATGCGCGCGTTTCAGAACGTCCGGCGCGCGTTTGCGTTCGCCGCTCTGACGATCACGATCTGGTCAACGGACGTGGTCGTCGCGCTGCTGGTTGCCAACGCGTTCAGCCTGACGTTGAGCGCGCCGCAGGCGCTGCTGCTGCTCGCCGCGCTGGGGCTGTCCAGCGCCATTCCATCGACACCCGGTTATGTCGGCATTTACCAGTTCGTGGCGGTGACGGTGCTGGTTCCGTTCGGCTTGACGCAGGACGAAGCGCTGGTCTACATCATCGCCTTCCAACTGGTGACGTATGTCGGCGTGACGATCTGGGGGGTGGTTGGGCTGTGGCGGCTGGGCGTGAGTCGGCGCGGTCTTCTGAATGAGGCGGGGCAGCGCTCTGGAGAGGTCTGAATCACGAGACCGGGACGCACATCCTCGATGACGGTCGCACGGGTTCGCGCCATGCTCACCTCGGAAGACCGCCGCACGCTGGCGATGCTGCTGCGCGCGGTGTTCGCGCTCACGATGATCGGGCTGACGCTCGTCCCGATTGTGAGCGTGACCCGGCTGCTGACCACGACCGGCGCCGACAACCTCGGCAACGATTATCTCCTTTACGTCAGCGTTATCGACCAGGTGATGAGCGGGACGTACAACTGGGCGAACTTCTTTCGGGACAGCTTCTTCGCCGGCGGGCATTCGATGGCGATCCCGTCGGCGATCTACCTGCTGACGGCGCGCTTCGCGTCGATGAGCGAGTACGTCCTGATCATCATCGGGATCGCCATCAACTTTGCGCGGCTTCTGCTGCTGTACGATGTCCTGACACGCTGGACACGGCACTGGCTGAAGCTGGCGCTGCTGCCCGCCCTCTCGTTTCTGACTTTCGCAATCGCACAGGTCAGCGTGTTTGGCTTCAGCCAGGCGGGGATTCAGATATTCCTGAGCCTGGGCGGTTTCACGCTTGGTCTGTGGGGGGCTGTCCGGTTTCCGGGATCGTGGAAAGGCGCGTGGCTGGTCGTGCTGGGTGGGCTGATCTCGGCGTGGTCGGGCGGCTACGGCGTGGTCGCGTGGCCCTTCCTGCTGCTGACGATGCTGGTACTCGGCTTTCGCCGGCGGCGGCAGTATCTGTTGTGGCTGGTGGTTGGGGTCATCGCGGCGCTGCCGTATCTGTCGTTCTTTGAGGCGCGCGCCGAAGTCCCGCCGAATTTCTTCCGCAGCGATTTCCTGCTGCAGATGATTGGGCTGCCGCTCGCCTCATACGGCGATTTCCACAACATGGAGCTGGTCGGGCTGGTCGGACTGCTGGCAGCCGTCCCCGGCATCTACTTCGCATGGCGGCTGCGCGGCACGCAGGCTTTTGGTGGGGCGATGCCCGCGCTGATCCTGATCGGCTACAGCCTCGTCTCCATCTATCAGGTGACGGTTTTTCGGGATTACCCGGCTCCCTGGTACACCAGCATCAGCCTGTTGTACTGGTCGGCGCTGGTGGGGCTGGCGTGCGTCGTGTGTGCGCTGCGCGTCGAGTCGCTCCGGCTGCGGCGAGCTGCGCCGCGCCTGGCATGGGGACTATGTTTCACGGCGCTGCTCGGCAATTTCTATCTGGCGTCCAACCGTGATTTTGGTGACAAGGCGATGTACCTGTGGATACGGCGACCGGTGTCGAGTTCGTGCCTGCTGTATTACCGCAGCGCGCCGACCTACTGCGAGGGATACGTGTTCCAGTGGGGTATTGGCAATCCGCAGTTCATCGCGCAACTGGCAGCGCCGCTGGAGCGGCACGCGCTGTCGAATTTCGCGCCGCATCAGGTGTGGGCGCTGCAGGGCGACTTCGGACTGAGCAACGTCCAAATTCAGGAAACGCCCGGCGTGCCCGGCATCGTCTGGTCGCTCGCCGACGACAGCCGGCTGAGCCGCAGCAGTTGGGACGACTTCCGACACCTGAACCTGGTCCTGCATTCGCCAAACGCGATTCGCTGGACGATCAGCCTGCCGGCGAACGTCACGCGGGCGGATTTCTACTCTGCCGCTGCCCTGAGCCGGTCGGCGAACGGCGGCGCGGAAGCCGACGGCGTGCGCTTCGAGGTATTCGTGGAAGCCGAGGATGGCAGCCGGCAGAGCGTCTTTTCGCGCGTGATGACGCCGGATGAGACGGCGTGGGAGCCGTTCACCGTGCCACTGCAAGCCTATGCCGGGCAGACGATTACGCTCGCGCTCACGTCGGATATGCTGGGGAACGTTGCCTACGACTGGGCGATGTATCGTTACCCGTACATCGACGTGTACTTCGACACGACACAGGGCAGTACTGCCGCTGCGCTCGACCTGAACCGGCTGCTGCCGCGCCCAACCGACGCCGATTACCAGTTCGACCTGGCAGACTGGAATCTGATCAACCTGCGACCGGGCGAAGACGCGAATTCGTGGGAGCCGGACGAACAGCCCGCCGTCGCGTATGACACGATGGATGTCTGCCTGTCGGACTACGACTATTTCTACTTCCGTATGGGGGCGGTTTCTGATACGCCAGGGGGCATCTATCTGGAACTGGACTTCCTGCTGGATCGACCGTCGGGGTGGACGGAAGCGGCGCTCGACGAAACGCTGCCGACGCTGAGCTACCCCGCGTTTCGCTTGCCGTTCATCCGCGACGACGCAATCCACGAATACTACTACCCGGTGCGGCTGCTGGAACTGGACGATCCAGCCGTTCTGCGGGGGATTCGCCTCGTGCCGGTTTCGGGGGGCAGCAATCCCGTGACGATTGAGGATTTCCGGCTGATTCGCGGCAGCAACGCCGACAGCCGGTGCGCTTCCAGCACGGCGGTCTCAGACGGATGAGGCAAGCAGGAAACAAAAATGCGCAGGCGTTCCTGCGCATTTCACGACTGATGGATGTTTCCGAAATTGCCGGACTTGGCTAGGTCTTGGGGGTGAAGCCGCTCAGACCGGTGAAGTGCCGCCAGATTTTGCCGTCGCGCATGACGAAGACGTCATAGACCTTCGCGATACCTGCCGCGACTTCCACCGTCGCCTCGAAGAAGATCGACTCATCGCCTTCCGTGTACTTGTCGGTCGAAATCAGCTTGAGATAACCGAGATGGGCGATGTAGCCTGTGAAGTATTCGATGAGCGCCGGCGCACCCTTGATGTAATTGTCGAAGCTGAGGAGTTCGGCGTCTTCGGTGTACTGGTTACGAATGAGTCCTTCGGCATCTTTCTTGCCGAGAAAGTCCAACTGACGATAGTAGAAATCCCGATACTTCCCTTGTTCCAGATTCTGACTCACGGTTAATGGCTCCTATGACAGATGCGGTAAGAATACGCAGGCGCAGACACAACACCTGGCTCGATGATTCTGTTGTACCTGCATGATGCGCAAATGCTTAGCGAGATTATATCCCATAGCTGAAAATGCAGACCATTCCAATTCCGTTAAGAAATGAGTGATACACTAATAGCAGCGATTGGAGATTCCTGAAACTGCGGTCGCAGATGGCATGATGTACGATATTCTGGAAACCGTAAGCCAATGGCTGGCGGCGGGGAAATCGGTGGCGCTCGCTACCGTCGCTGCTACGTCGGGTTCTGCGCCGCGGCAGGTGGGCGCGAAGATGGCAGTCAACGCCGAGATGGAGATGATCGGCTCGGTGAGCGGCGGCTGCGTCGAGGCGGCAGTGGTCGAAGCGGCGCTGCAAACGCTGAAAGATGGCAAGCCGCAGCTTCTCTCCTTTGGGGTGAGCGACGAACAGGCATGGGACGTGGGCTTAGCCTGCGGCGGCAGGCTGCAGGTGTGGGTCGAGTGGCTGGATGCAGCGTGGTGGGAAGCGATGAGCGCCGCGCTGTGCGAAGATCGTCCGATGACGGCGATCACGCTGCTGGAAGGGGTGCACGCCGGCGCGCGGCTGGTATTGGATGAGCGGAATGTGCCCCTGTACGTCGATCCCGCGCTGGGCGGCGACGAGGTGACAGCCTTGAGCCGAGCGCCCCGGCGCGAGACGCCCGGCTTGGACACGCTGCTGGATACGCTGACGTTGATCGACGTGAATAATCCGCGCCCGCACCTGGTCATCGTCGGCGGCGTGCATACGTCGATGGCGCTGAGCAGCTACGCCCGCACGCTTGGGATGCGCGTCACGCTGGTTGACCCGCGCAGCGCGTTCGCCACACCGGAGCGCTTCCCGGATGTCGAGATCGTTCATCAGTTTCCGGCGCAGGCGTTCGCCAATATCGCCCTCAACAGGCGATCTTTCATCGCCATCCTGACGCA